>DATKTF010000482.1:0-9861 GCA_035531255.1 Cellulomonadaceae bacterium | reverse complement strand
CGATCGCGACCCCCACCGAGGCGTGGTCGGCCCCGTCCCGGGTGGCCTGCCTGGTCGCCGGGCTGCTCGTCGGAGGCCTCAACTACGTGCTCGCGAACCTCGTCGTCGGGAGTCGGCTCGGGAGCATGTCGCGACAGATGCACCGCGTCGACGAGATCGTGCGTGCGGCGACCCGCGCCGGGGACTGGTCGGAGCTGAGCGTCGCGAGCTGCCGGTTGCCGGTGACCTCGCGGGACGAGTTCGGCGAGGCCGCGCTCGCCTTCAACACCCTCGTCAGCGCTCTCGACGACAACGTCGCCGAGCGCTGGCGGCTCGAGGCGGCGCTGTACCACCAGGCGTTCCACGACCCGCTCACCGGTCTCGCGAACCGCGCGCTGTTCGTCGACCGGAGCGAGCACGCCCTCGACCGGGCCAAGCGCGACGGGACCCGGCTCGCGGTCCTGTTCGTGGACCTCGACGGCTTCAAGTCGGTCAACGACACCCTCGGTCACGCCGCCGGTGACGTCGTGCTCGTGGAGACCGCGCGTCGACTCACGGCCGGCCGTCGGAGCACCGACACCGTCGCACGCATCGGGGGCGACGAGTTCGCGGTCCTCCTCGAGGGCGCCGACGCCGACGCGGCCGAACGTATCGCCGACGAGCTGTGCGGTCGCCTCGGTGCGCCTGTCCCGGTCGGTGACGGGTCGGCGCACATCGGCGCGAGCATCGGAACGGCGGTCGGTGGTGACCTGGCCGACACGCTGGAGGCGCTGCTGCGCATGGCCGACCGGGCGATGTACCGGGCGAAGAGCGCCGGGAGCGGCTGTGCGCGCGGGCGTCCGGTCGTGGGACGGATGTCGCCATGACCCCGCTCGTGCCCGGTGCGCGTCGCCGCAACGCCCTGGTCGCCGCGTGGGCGCGGCAGCTCCCGCTGCTCGGGCGGCGCCTCGGTGTGGCGGTGCTGCTGTTCCTCGGCTTCGTCGCGCCGGTGCTCGTCACCCTGGTGCTCACGCATCTCGGCGAGCAAGGGATCCGGGTCGAGCGAGACCTGCAGTCCGTCGTGACCGAGCTGCACGTGCAGGACGGCTGGGAGTGGCGGGTGATCAGCGGACGTGAGAGCCCTCGCGCAGGTCAGGGACCGATCAACGCCTCCCGAGAGCGGTCGGAGGAGCTCCTTGCGCGCGCGACCGGCGAGGGTCTCGCCGCCGATGCAGCAGAGCGCGTGCGGGCGGCGAGCCGCACCTACCAGGTCGCGGTCGACCAGGAGCTCCGACTCCTGGCGGTCGGCAAGTGGGAGGAGGCCGCCACGTTCGACGCATCCGAGGTGGATCCGGCGTTCGAGCAGGCGCAGACGGTCCTGGCCGCTGAGGGGTCCCTCGTCGCCGCCCACACGGCGCGCGCCCTGCAGTACAGCAACGCCGGCCCGGCCGTGATGCTGCTGGCGATCGTCACCGTCAGCGTCGTGCAGGGCCGCCGTCGGCGGATCAGCGTCCAGCACGAGGCGGAGCTGGCCGGCGAGGCGCGGTACCGCACCTTGATCGACCAGTCGTCCGACCTCGTCCTCGTCACCGACCGGAACGGTCGCTGCGTGTTCCTCAGCCCGTCGGCCGAGCGGTTCCTGAGCACGCCGGCAGGTGCCGTCGCGGGGGAGTCCCCGCAGGCCGTGCCGTTCGACCTGCTGTCCGTCGTGGACCCGCAGGACCGTGCCCGGGTCGCGGCACGGCTGCGCGCGGTGACCCCCGAGCGCGGGGCCGAGCTCGAGCTGAGGCTGATCGGGGGGCACGGGACCCGACGGTTCGCGGCCTCGGTCCAGGACCTCGAGGCAAACGTCTCGGTCGGCGGCCTGGTGCTCACGGCCCGCGACGTCACGGACAAGCTGCTCATGCTCGGTGAGCTCGAGCACCGCGCCCTGCACGACCCCCTGACCGGACTGCCGAACCGCACGCTGCTCACCGACCGGATGGATCAGGCACTGATCGCCGACCACGGCGTCGGCACCGCTCTCGTCCTTCTCGACCTCGACCGGTTCCGCGAGATCAACGACACGTTCGGTCACCACCACGGCGACGAGGTGCTCCGCCAGGTCGGGCCGCGGCTCGCGCAGGTCGTCGGCCCCGATGCCACGGTCGCGCGGATCACCGGCGACGAGTTCGCAGTGCTGCTCCCCCGCACCACCGACCTCACGGCGGCGACCTCCGCGGCGGCGGCGCTCCGCGCGACCCTCGAGATCCCGTTCCTGGTCGACGGCGCGGTCCTGGACCTCGAGGCCAGCGCGGGAGTCGTGCTCTCCGGGCTGCACGGCTCCGACGCGTCGACGTTGCTGCAGCGGGCCGACATCGCGATGTACGTCGCCAAGACGGACACCCGTGGCGTGTTCGTCTACGACCCGGAGCTCGATGCGCGCATCCCGTCGAAGGTGTCCCTGCTCGGCGACCTGCGCCGCGCGCTCGAGCACGACGAGCTCGTGCTGCACTACCAGCCCAAGGTCGCGGTGCGCACCGGCGCGGTCGTCGGGGTCGAGGCTCTCGTGCGCTGGGAGCACCCGACGCGCGGGATGGTCGCACCGGACGACTTCATCCCGCTCGCCGAGCACACGGGACTGATCGGACCGCTCACGCGTCGGGTCCTCGACCTGGCGCTCAGGCAGGCCCGCATCTGGTCCGACGCCGGCCGCCCGCTCGTCGTGTCGGTCAACCTGTCCGCGCGCAACCTGGTCGACGACGTGCTGATCGGGCAGGTCGTCGGTCTCCTCGCCGAGCACGGCGTGCGGCCCGAGCTGCTCGAGCTCGAGGTCACCGAGACCGCGATCATGACCGAGCCGGCCACGGCGCGCCAGCTGCTCGAGGCGTTGTCGAGGCTCGGCATCCGCATCTCGATCGACGACTTCGGGGTCGGGTACACGAGCATCGGCCAGATCACGAGCCTGCCCGTGGACGAGCTGAAGATCGACCGGTCCTTCGTGACGACCATGGACGTCGACCCGGACAACGAGCTGATCGTCCGCAGCATCGTCGAGCTCGGTCACAACCTCGACCTGACGATCGTCGCCGAGGGTGTCGAGACCGAGGACGTCCTGACGGCGCTCTCGGCCGTCGGCTGCGACGTCGCGCAGGGCTACCACCTGTCCCGTCCTCTCCCGGTGGCGGCGATCGACGCGTGGCTCGCCGCGCACGTCGCCAACCCGACCGGGATCCGCGAGCAGCCGCCGCTGCGCGTGGTCCCGCGACCCAGGAGCTACGGTGATCGCCGGGAGGCGCACCAGCCGGACTGACGGGCGCGCACCGTTCGACACCGGAGGAGACCACGTGCGACTGCGCGACGGGTGCGCGGTGCGACTGCACGCCGAGCGCGCGGTGCGCCCGCATGCCGCACGTCGCGTGCGGACAGCCGGTCCCGCGACGGTGGCAGCCGCCGCGATCGGGCTCGTGTGCGTGCTGTCCACGGCCGCGTGCGCGGGCGGCGCGAGCACGGGGCCGACCGCATCGCCGGGTGCGAGCGGCTCGTCGCCCGTCAGCAGCACGTCGCACGTCAGCGGCACGGTGACCGTCTTCGCTGCCGCCTCGCTCACCGGCACGTTCACCGCTCTCGGCCACGCGTTCGAGGCGGCGCACCCCGGGACGACCGTCAGGTTCAGCTTCGCCGGGAGCTCCGCGCTCGCGCAGCAGATCCTCGCCGGCGCCCCGGTCGACGTCTTCGCGGCGGCGTCGCCCGAGACCATGTCCCAGGTGACCGGTGCGGCCCCGACGGGACGCGCGGTCCCGGTCGTGTTCGCCCGCAACCGGCTCGAGATCGCCGTCCCGGCCGGTAACCCGGCTCACGTCACGGGCCTCGCCGACCTGACGAAGCCCGCGCTCCGCATCGCCCTGTGCGCCCCGCAGGTCCCGTGCGGGGCCGCGGCGGCCGCTGTCTTCGCCGCGGCCGGGCTCACCCCGGCACCCGACACCCTCGAGCAGGACGTCAAGGCCGTGCTGACCAAGGTCGAGCTCGGCGAGGTCGACGCCGGGCTCGTCTACCGCACCGACGTGATCGCGGGCGGCGCCGCGGTCCGGGGGATCGACTTCCCGCAGTCCTCCGCCGCGGTCACCCAGGACCCGATCGTCGCGTTGCCGGACGCGCCGAACCCGACGGCGGCCCAGTCGTTCGTCGACCTCGTGCGGTCGGCGCAGGGCCGCGCGGTGCTGGCCGCCGCGGGCTTCGACGTCGGATGACGCGCCGCCCGGCACGCGGCCCCGCGGCTCGGCGGCACGGTCCTGGGAGCAGCGTGCCGCCACTGATGATGGTGCCGGCCCTCCTCGGCCTCGCCTTCCTCGTGCTCCCGGTGGTCGCGGTGCTCCTGCGCACGCCGTGGGCCGCGCTCCCGCGTCAGCTCGCGCGGCCCGAGGTGCTCGAGTCCCTGCGGCTCTCGCTCGTCAGCGCGGTGCTCGCGACGGTGATCTGCCTGCTCCTCGGGGTGCCGCTCGCCTGGGTGCTCGCGCGGGGCGAGCTGCGCGGGCGGGGCCTGGTGCGCGCGCTGGTCACGGTTCCGCTCGTGCTGCCGCCCGTCGTCGGTGGCGTCGCCCTGCTCCTGCTGCTCGGACGCCGCGGGGTGCTCGGCCAGTACCTCGACGCGTGGTTCGGCATCAGCCTGCCGTTCAGCACGACGGCCGTGGTGATCGCCGAGGCGTTCGTGGCCATGCCGTTCCTGGTGATCTCCGTCGAGGGGGCGCTGCGCGGCGCCGACCGACGGTACGACGACGCGGCCGCGACGCTCGGCGCCTCGCGCTGGCTGACGTTCCGTCGGGTCACCCTCCCGCTGGTGGCACCCGGGGTGGCGGCCGGCGCGGCGCTGTCGTTCGCGCGGGCGCTGGGTGAGTTCGGCGCCACGATCACCTTCGCCGGGAGCTTCCCGGGCGTCACCCGCACGATGCCGCTGTCGGTGTACCTCGCGCTCGAGACGGACCCCGAGGCCGCGATCGTGCTCTCGGTCGTGCTGCTCGTCGTGTCCGTGCTCGTGCTCGCGACCCTGCGCGGTCGGTGGCTCTCCGGGGTCCCTCGGTGACAGGTCTGCACGCACGTGTCGGCGTCGAGCATCCCGGCTTCACGCTCGACCTGCCGCTCGACGTCGCACCCGGCGCGGTCGTCGCCCTGCTGGGGCCCAACGGCGCCGGCAAGACCACGACCCTGCGCGCGCTCGCCGGTCTCGTCCCGCTGACGTCAGGCCTCGTCGAGCTCGACGGCGTGCCGCTGGACGACCCGGCACGTGACGTGTTCGTCCGTGCGGAGGACCGCCCCCTCGGGATGGTGTTCCAGGACTACCTGCTGTTCCCGCACCTGACCGCGCTCGAGAACGTGGCCTTCGGCCCGCGGGCGCGCGGGACGGCGCGGACGGCCGCGCGTGAGCGGGCGCGGTCCTGGCTCGCACGGGTGGGCCTGGCCGAGGTCGCGTCGGCGCACCCGTCGGAGCTCTCCGGCGGTCAGTCCCAGCGGGTCGCCCTCGCGCGCGCGCTGGTGACCGAGCCCCGGCTGCTCCTGCTCGACGAGCCGCTCGCCGCCCTCGACGCAGTGACCCGGCTCGCCGTCCGCTCGGACCTGCGGCGTCACCTGTCGGAGTTCGCCGGGACCACCGTCCTGGTGACCCACGACCCGGTCGACGCGATGGTGCTCGCCGACCGGATCGTCGTCATCGAGGACGGCCGCATCGTCCAGGAGGGCGCACCGGCCGACGTCGCGCGCGCACCTCGGACCGAGTACGTGGCGCGGCTCGTCGGGCTGAACCTGGTCCGGGGAACGGCGCACGGCACGACGGTGCGGGTCGTCGGCGGGGGAGTGCTGCACGTCAGCGAACCTGCCGAGGGAGAGGTGCTCGTCGCGTTCGCGCCGACCGCGGTCGCGCTGCACCGCGACCGTCCGACCGCCGGTTCCCCGCGCAACACCTGGGAGGGACGGATCGTCGGCATGGAGCAGCACGCCGACGTGATTCGCGTGGGCGTCGACTCGCAGCCGCCCGTGCTCGCCGACGTCACGACCACCGCCGTCGCCGACCTCGATCTCACGCCGGGGGCGCTGGTGTTCGCGACGCTCAAGGCGACCGAGACCCAGGTGTACCCCGCCTGAGAGGCGCACTCATCTCCGGGGCTTACCGTCTGTCCTGTGGGAGCCCTCACCTCGACGGCGCAGGCCGACGTCGCGACCCGACGGTCGGTGCGTGCGGTGATCCGCCGCGCCCTGGTACGGACCGCGCACGTCGTGATCCGATCGGACCTCGCGCTCGTCGTGTCCGGCGTCATCACCGCGCTCACGATCGCGCTGACGCTCTCCCCCGACGGCGTGGTCCAGCAGGTCGTGTCCTCGACGAGCACCAACCTCGCGAACCTGCGCACGCACCCGGTCCCGGTGCTCGTCGCCAGCCTGTTCGTGGTGCCCGACCTCGACGGTCTCCTTCTCGTGCTGGTCCTTCTCGTGGCGCTCGCCTACGGGCAGCAGTGGGTCGGCCGGTTCGCGACGGTCGTCGTGGCGGTCATCGGGCACGTCGGCGCGACGCTGTTCGTGGCGATCCTGCTCATCACCGGGCTCGGCGCGCACCTCGTCCCGCGATCGGTCGTGTACGCCGAGGACGTCGGGGTGAGCTATGCGCTCGCGGCCCTGCTCGGCTGGCTCGCGGCGCGCGTTCCCCGCCGGTGGCGGGTCTGGTACGTCGCGATGCTCGTCGTCTACTTCCTCGGCCCTGCGCTCTTCTCGCAGACGTTCACCGACGCCGGTCACGCGACGGCCCTGGTCCTCGGCCTCTCGCTCGCGGTGCTCTCGGCGCGGTCCGCGCAGGGCGACCCGACCCGCGGTGACGCCGTCGGCGGAATCCCCTTGGCATCTGACGGCGAGCGACGTAGCGTCGGTCCATCGGGAAAGGAGGTGGTCGAAGAGTGAAGTTTCTTCGGACGCGAGAGGTGACTGTCCGCTAGTCGCCCGAGCAGCTCGGACGGACTGAACCGGTCCCACCCGTTCCACCCCATGACCCCTGTCATGCGGGGGCGACGAGCGAGATCCCGGCAGTCACCGCAGCCCGTGGGGTCGCGCACTCGTCCCGTGCGACAGGGACCCGGTACCCGGGTCCCGACCCACGGGCTGTTCCCTGCCCTCCGCGGCCCGGCTCCGTCCGTCTGCCGGAGGGGTGGAGGATGTCCTCATGGTCGAGCTGAAGACACGGTCCGAGATCGCGGCGATCCGGGAGGCGGGGCGCTTCATCGCGTCGGTGCTCTCGTCGGTCCGCGACCAGGCTCGCATCGGGATGACGTTGCTGGACCTCGACGCCGTCGCGCACGAGATGATCGACGCCGCGGGCGCGCGGTCCGTCTACCTCGGCTACCACCCCAGCTTCGGTGCGATCCCGTACCCGGGAGTCCTGTGCACCTCGGTCAACGACGCTGCGCTGCACGGTCTGCCCTCGCCGTACGCGCTCGCCGACGGCGACCTCCTGAGCATCGACTTCGCCGCCGAGGTGGACGGCTGGGTCGCGGACTCGGCGGTGTCGTTCCAGGTGGGCACCCCGAGCGCGGAGGCGACCCGGCTGACCCGGACGACGGAGGAAGCCCTGGCCGCCGGGATCGCGGCCGCGCGTCCCGGCAACCGGATGGGCGACATCTCCGCAGCGATCGGCTCGGTCGGGCGCGGTGCGAGGCTCGGCATCAACGCCGACTTCGGTGGGCACGGCGTCGGTCGGACGATGCACGAGGAGCCGCACGTCCCGAACCTGGGTACCGCCGGACATGGGATGACCCTGCGACCGGGCCTCGTCATCGCGATCGAGCCGTGGTTCATGGCAGGCGGTGACGCGTACGTGTTCGACCCCGACGGCTGGACGATCCGCAGTGCCGACGGGTCGCTCACGGCGCACGCCGAGCACACGATCGCGGTCACCGAGGACGGACCGGTCATCCTCACCCTGCCGTGACGGGGCGTCGGTCAGCATCGCGACGGGGAGTGTCGTCCCGCCACGCGCGACCTGCGACCGGTGATCGGTCCGACACGCCGCGGGGCACACGACGAGATCACGTTGCCCGTGCGTCGGGCTGAACTCCTGGGCCCGACGTGCCGATGTACCCCGGGACAGGACGGAGGTTCGCGCGTGGTGACGTGGTTCACGAGGAAGCGCGACGCGGTCGAGACCGCGCCGGCGGCGGTCGAGGAGACCGACCCGCTGAGAGCCCTTCTTGCGACGACGCACCTCCCGGTGACCGAGGTCGACGAGCAGTTCGGCGTCGTCCCAGCGGGCGTCCGCGCCACCGTCGACGACCGCACGCTCGTCGTGGTCGTCGAGCGGGTCCACCCACCCCGCGCGCACGATCGCGCCCTCGCCTTCGGCCTGGCCGAGGCTCGCGGGCGCCGGCTCGCGATCCTGGTCCCGGCGGCGGACGAGGACGTCGTCCTCGCGACCCGCGCGCGCACCGCTCTGCTGCGCAAGGTGCCCATCGACCTCTACACCTACGACGACGTGCGGGCCGTCGTGCACCCCCCGCTCTCGGAGCGGATGCTGCGGAGCGGGGCCCGCGAGTCCGACGGCCTCGAGCGCGCCGAGGAGTACCGGGTCCCCGCGCGGTTCGCGGGCACCGCGGCTCCGATCGAGGCCTGGGCGAACCACGAGCTCGACCTCACACCCAAGCACCTGAAGTCCGCACGGTCGTGGGTCTGCGAGGGACAACGGGTGCTGTCGCTGCGCGCGACCCGGAGCGGGCTGCGGGTCGTCGCGGGCGTTCGTGACGAGTCCCTGCCCGACCCGGAGCCGCTGACCCTCACGCTGACCGGAGTGACGCCGGCCGCGCAGGTCGACGCGATCATCGTGCGCGTCGAGGCGGCGATCGCGCGTCGCCGGGCCGAGCGTGCCCCCGGCTACCGCGAGTACCGCATCGCGGCGACGCTCGAGCGGGTCGGCCGCGCCACCGACTGGGGAGCCGGGCCCGTGTGCCGCCAGGTCCGGGGGATGCGGCCGGGCGGCGGCCACGCCCGTGTGCCGTTCGTCCGGGTCGACGCCGACGATCGGCTCCACGTCGTGGAGGTCGCGCACCACCGCACCGGGCTGCTCGGGATCCGCGCGCTCGACGCGTGGATCTGGGCGACAGAGAACAGAGCCGCGCTCGCGGAGCACCTCGGTGTGCCGTCGGTCTCGTCCGTGGTGCTCGACGTCGTCGTCGCCGTCGGTCCCGGGACCCCGTGCTCCGTCGCGCCGACGGACACCGCACACGCGTCGGACCCCGACCGTCCGGACGGCTCCGACGCGCCCCGACCGGTGGCCGACCTCTCCGCTCCCGATGCCCTGGAGCTCTCCGACGACGAGGAGGTCGACGCCGACGACACCGACGACGAGGACCTCGACGAGACCTCGTCGGCAGCCGTCCCCGCGCCCGTGCTCGCCCAGCTCGGCGCGCTCAGCTCGACGGTCGTCTGGGAGGCCCACGAGCTGTCGGCATGGGACACCGAGGACCCCGTGCTCCAGACGACGGTGCGCTCCGGGGTGCCGGTGACCACCGCTCGGGTTCCGCTCATGCCCGCCTCTCTGAGCGCGGTGCAGGAATTCCACCAGCTCGTCGGACCCGGTGAGGTCGCGGCGGCTCCGCGGGTTCGGTCGACCGCTGCTGCGACCGCGATGTCGGCGCTGTCCGCGTTGTCGGCGTCCGCACCGTCGGCGTCGGCACCCGTGGGACCGGCCCTTGCGGGGCCAATTCCGACCGGTGCGGCACCGTCCGAGACCCCACCCGTGGGCACCGCCGCCGCTGGACCGGCACCCGTGCCGTCGCCTCGCCCGACGGCGCCTCCACCGCTCCACCACGAGCCCCGACCGGACGCGGCCGCGACAATGGCACGGTGACCGATCCTCGACCGCCGTTCCGTGTGATGACCGTGTGCACGGGCAAC
>DATKTF010000481.1:0-3632 GCA_035531255.1 Cellulomonadaceae bacterium | reverse complement strand
GTCGCAGTGGCGCATCTTGCCTGATCGCCACTACCGGGAATGTCAGCACCTGCCTGCAGACTTGTCACGGTGGTGGGCCGCACGGCGCGGCAGCGGAAGGGTCGGGATGAGCAGCGACGGCGTCGGCTTCAGGTCGGAACGCGGACCGATCCTCATCGCGGTCATGGTGACGACGGGTCTGGTCGCGATCGACTCGACGATCCTCGCGACGGCCGTGCCCACGATCGTCAAGGACCTCGGCGGCTTCGCGAGCTTCCCCTGGCTGTTCTCGATCTATCTGCTCACCCAGGCCGTCGCCGTCCCGATCTACTCGAAGGTCGCGGACTCCGTCGGCCGCAAGCCCGTCGTGCTCCTCGGGGTCGGCCTGTTCCTGCTCGGGTCGGTGGCCTCGGGGTTCGCGTGGAGCATGCCCGTGCTCATCGCGTTCCGCGCGGTGCAGGGTCTGGGCGCGGGCGCCGTGCAGCCGATGGCCATGACGATCGTCGGCGACATCTACACGCTCGAGGAGCGCGCCAAGGCGCAGGGGTACCTCGCGAGCGTGTGGGCGGTCTCCGCGATCGTCGGGCCGACGCTCGGTGGTGTGTTCTCCGAGTTCACGTCGTGGCGCTGGATCTTCTTCGTCAACGTGCCGCTGTGCCTGGCAGCCGTCTGGCTGCTCGTCCGGCACCTGCACGAGACCGTCACGCGCACCCGGCACAGGATCGACTGGCTCGGCGGGACCCTCCTGACCGGCGCGCTCAGCCTCCTGATCCTCGCGATGCTCGAGGGCGGCAGCACCTGGGCGTGGATCTCGGCGCCCAGCATCGGCGCTTTCGCTGTGGGGGCAACCCTCCTGGTCGCCTTCGCACGCGTCGAACGTCGGGCCGCCGAGCCGGTGCTCCCCCTCACGATGCTGACCCGGCGCATCGTGCTCACGACGTCCCTCGTGTCGATCGGCGTCGGCGCGATCATGATCGGCCTGACGTCGTACGTGCCGAGCTACCTCGAGGCGCTGCTGCACGCGTCACCGCTGACGTCCGGGCTCACGCTCGCGGTCCTGACGATCGGGTGGCCCATCGCCGCGACGCTGTCGGGCCGCGTCTACCTCCGGGTCGGGTTCCGCACCACCGTGCTGCTGGGGTCGGCGATCGTGATCCTCGGCACGATCGAGCTCGCCGCGACGTCGACGCACCCCGCGCTGGTCGCCGTCGGTATCGGCTGCTTCGTCGTCGGGCTCGGGCTGGGCCTCGTCGCGGCGCCGAGCCTGATCGCCGCGCAGTCGAGCGTGGCGTGGGGCGAGCGCGCCGTCGTCACCGGTACCAACATGTTCGCGCGGTCTGTCGGCAGCGCGGTCGGTGTCGCCATCCTCGGTGCCGTCGTCAACGGGATGCTGCGAGGTCAGGACGCCACCGGCGACCCGCAGCGGTTCGGGCTCGCTGTGACGTGGGTCTTCGTGGCACTCGCAGCCACCGCCGCGATGCTCGTGGTCGCCGGCCTTGCGATGCCACGTCGCACGACGGAGGCAGCGCGTGGGGCGGTCGAGGTGCCGAGCGGGGCGGGCAGCGATGCGGTCGGCGCTCCGGAGCCGGTCGACGGCGGTCTCCGGCGAGGCGAGGAGCTCGCGCGGCACGCGATGGTGGAGCAGCCCCGACTCGACTGAGGCATCCCGGCGCGACAGCACCCGCGCAGGCCCGCGCTGACCGGCACCGGCCGCGCCGGCTCACACCCCGGGAATCGCCGCGAGGTCCTCGTCGAGACGCCGCGCGAACCACGCGTCGAACACTTCCGCAGGCACCGGGCGCGACAGGTAGTACCCCTGTCCCGCGTGGCAGCCCAGCACCGCGAGACGGTCCCACGTCGACCTGTCCTCGACGCCCTCCGCGATCACGTGCAGGCCGAGGCTGCGGGCCAGGTCGATGCTCGAGGAGACGATGACCTCGTTGACGTCGCCGCCGAGGTCCGTCACGAAGCTCCGGTCGATCTTGAGCCCGTGCACCGGCAGCCGCTGCAGGTACGCCATCGACGAGTAACCGGTGCCGAAGTCGTCGATCGACACCGTGACCCCCAGGTCGGTCAGCGACCTCAGCACGACCAGGGCGCGCTCGGGGTCGGCCATGACCGTGCTCTCGGTGATCTCGAGCTCGAGCATGCCGCCCGGCACCCCGTGCCGGGCGAGCGCCGCGGCGACGTCGTCGTGCAGCGTGAGCTCGAGGAGCGAACGGGCCGAGAGGTTGACCGCGACGGCCAGCGGGCACCCCGCCTGCGACCACCGCGCCGCCTGCGCGAGCGCCTGGTCGAGCACCGCGAGGGTCAACGGACGGATCAGGCCGGTTCGCTCCGCGAGCGGGATGAACTCGTCGGGGAACAGCAGCCCGCGGGTCGGGTGCTGCCAGCGGACCAGGGCCTCGGCCCCGGTGACCTCGCCGCTGTCCATGTCGACCTGGGGCTGGTAGTGCAGCACGAGCTGCCCGGCGTCGATGCCACGTCGCAGCTCGCCGAGCATGGCGAGCCGGGCGGGGCTGTTCGCGTCGTACGCGGGGTCGTAGACCGTCGCCCCGGTCTGGTTCGTCTTCGCGGCGTACATCGCGACGTCGGCGTGCCGGAGCAACGTCTCGAAGTCCTCGCCGTGCTCCGGGCTCACGGCGATCCCGATGCTGCCGCCGACGTCGAGCTCGACCCCGTCGACCGCGAACACCTCCTCGAGCGCGCCGAGCACCGAGCGGGCGATCAGCAGTGCCTCGGCCGCGTCGACGACCTCGGGCAGCAGGACGACGAACTCGTCGCCGCCCAGCCGCGCGATCGTGTCGCCCGGCCGCAGCGCCGGTTGCAGACGCGGACCGATCAGGGCCAGCAGCAGGTCGCCGTGGTGGTGCCCGAGCGTGTCGTTGATCTCCTTGAACCGGTCGAGGTCCAGGAGCAGCAGCGCGACATGGTCGTCGTGCCGTCGAGCGGTCGCGAGGGCCTGGGTCGCCAGGTCGCGGAGGAGGCTGCGGTTCGCGAGCCCGGTGAGGGTGTCGTGCAGCGCGAGGTCGCGGTTCACCGCGGACTGGTGACGGATGCGTCGGCTCGCGGTCGCGACGACCCGGAACAGCGCCAGGTACAGCACCAGGAGGCCCCCGGCGAGCCATCCGTAGACGATCGCCGTGTCGTGGCGGATCGCCGCATCCGTCCGGACGTAGTCCTGGGTGATCTCGACGACGACGGCCGGCGTCGAGGACCCGCCGATAGCGAGCGACATGTCCACGAACATGACTTGCTCGCCCTCGTGCTGCTGGATGTCGTACGTGTCGCTCCGCACCCGGCTCGCATCGGCGATCCCGGAGACCGTCTCCCCCGTGAGCGCCTTCTTCGCCGACGCGGGGAGGACCTCACGCGTACCGATCTCGCCACGCGCGGTGGAGAACACGACCGTGCCGTCCGCCAGCCAGGCCGTCACGGAGAGCACCTGCTGCCGCACGACGGGATCCCCGGTGAGCTGCTCGGACAACGAGAGCTGGTGGGGCGTGGCGACGGCGCCCGTGGACGGGCTCTGCATGTCCGGGGTGAAGAACGTGCGCCGCACGAGCTGGAGGTAGACCTCCGCGGAGGCGCGCGCGTTCGCCTGTGCCCGCTCGGCGATCAGCGAGTGGAGCTGCTGGCCGATCACCAGCCCG
>DATKTF010000480.1:0-3919 GCA_035531255.1 Cellulomonadaceae bacterium | reverse complement strand
AGATCATCTCGATGTTGATCCCGGCGCCCGAGAGCGCCGCGAAGAGCTGCGCCGAGACGCCCGGGTGCGAGCG
Source organism: Cellulomonadaceae bacterium (assembly GCA_035531255.1). Taxonomy (GTDB): domain Bacteria; phylum Actinomycetota; class Actinomycetes; order Actinomycetales; family Cellulomonadaceae; genus JAJDFX01. The sequence goes on along the minus strand of DATKTF010000480.1, from coordinate 3,846 downwards.
CATGCCGGCGCCGACCAGCGAGAGCTTGCCGATCGTGTCGTCGTACTGCAGCGACGTGAACCCGATGTCCCCCTGGTGGTCGGTGAGGGCGGTCGTGGCCTTGGCGCCGTCGGTCGCGGGCAGCGTGAAGGAGATGTCCGTCAGCCCGGTCGCGGCGACCGACACGTTCTGGACGATCATGTCGATGTTCACGCCGGCCGCGGCGACGACCTCGAAGATCCGGGCGGCCTTGCCGGGGACGTCCGGGACGCCGACGACCGTGATCTTGGCCTCGCTGCGGTCGTGCGCGACGCCCGCGATGATCGGCTGCTCCATCTGTCCCTCTCCGTCCTGCGCGCCCGTCGGCGCATCCGTCACCAGTGTGCCCGTGTGGCCCGAGAACGAGGAGCGCACGTGCACGGGGACCCCGTACCGGCGCGCGTACTCGACGCATCGCACGGCCAGCACCTTCGCACCGCTCGCGGCGAGCTCGAGCATCTCGTCGTAGCTGATCGTGTCGATCTTGCGCGCGGAGCTCGCGATGCGCGGGTCCGCGGTGAAGACGCCGTCGACGTCGGTGTAGATCTCGCAGACGTCGGCGCCGAGCGCCGCGGCGAGCGCCACGGCCGTGGTGTCCGAGCCGCCGCGACCGAGGGTCGTGATGTCCTTGCTGTTCTGCGCGACCCCCTGGAACCCGGCGACCACGGCCACCGCACCGTCCTCGAGGGCCGAGCGGATACGGCCCGGGGTGACGTCGATGATCCGGGCACGACCGTGCACGTCGTCGGTGATGACGCCCGCCTGGGATCCCGTGAACGACCGCGCCTCGACACCGAGGTTGGCGATCGCCATCGCGAGCAGCGCCATGGAGATGCGCTCGCCGGCCGTCAGCAGCATGTCGAGCTCGCGGTTCGGCGGCACCGGGGAGATCTCGTGGGCCAGGTCCAGGAGCTCGTCGGTCGTGTCCCCCATGGCCGAGACGACCACGACGACGTCGTCGCCGGCGCGCTTCGCCTCGGTGATCCGCTTCGCCACGCGCTTGATGGACTCGGCGTTGGCGACGGACGAGCCGCCGTACTTCTGGACGATGAGAGCCACGGTCAGCACTCCGGGTTGCTCGGGACGGGGTGATCACGACGGCCCGCGCCGGAACGTCGTCCTGGTGGCGCTCGAGCACGTGCGAGTCACCGCGGAGTCTATGACGGCCCACACTGCGGAACGGTGGAGGTCCGCATCGCGGATGCCCGAGCCGTGTCCGGAGGCAGACCGCTCAGCAGCGCCCCGGAACACGCACACGATCTGCACAGCGAACAGGACTCCTACGCTGGGACCGCCCCCTAGCGTGAGAGCCATGTCGATCACGGCGTCGGTCGCAGGAGCTCGCGACAGCACGGGCACGCGCGGCATCGTCGTCGACGGGGCTTACCGGTCGTTCGGCTCCGTCCACGCCGTCGCAGGCGTCGACCTGACCGCCCGGCCGGGCGCCGTCACGGCACTGATCGGCCCGAACGGCTCCGGCAAGACGACGCTGCTGCTCATGCTCGCCGGCCTCCTCGTCCCCGACGCCGGACGGCTGACGGTCGACGGCTTCGACCCCGTGACCCAGGGCTACGCCACCCGGTCCCTCGTCGGCTGGATGCCCGACACGTTCGGCACCTGGGACTCGCTCACGGCACGCGAGGTGCTCACGACCGTCGGGGCGGCATACCGGATGTCACGCGACGACGCCGCCCGGCGGGCCGCCGACCTGCTCGAGACGGTGCACCTGACCGAGCTCGCCGACAGCCCTGCGCGCGTGCTGTCCCGGGGCCAGAAGCAGCGGCTGGGGCTCGCCCGCGCACTCGTGCACGACCCGACCGTCCTGCTGCTCGACGAGCCCGCCGGCGGCCTCGACCCTCGGTCGCGGGTGGACCTGCGCGTCCTGCTGCGCCGGCTCGCGGCCGAGGGCCGAACCGTGCTCGTCTCGAGCCACGTGCTGACCGAGCTCGACGAGATGGCCGACGACGCCGTGTTCCTGTCGCAGGGCCGGACCGTCGCCGCGCAGACCGTGAAGGAAGCAGCCGCGGCGCGCCGGAGCTGGCGGGTGCGGGCCTTGTCCGCGAGCGCCCTTGCCGCATGGCTCACGCAGGTCCACGTCCCCTGGGAGCCGGAGGACTCGTTCACGCCGCCGTCCGACGCGCCGGGAGCCCTGCTGATCGCGCTCGACGGTGAGGCGTCCGCTGCGGCCCTCCTCAAGGACGCGGTGACGGCGGGCGTCCCCGTGACGTCGCTCGCGCCGGTCGGCGGCGGCCTCGAACAGACCTACCTGTCACTCGAGGAGGAACGCCGATGAGCACGCGCGGCGGCACGGTCGACGCGGCGGCAGCCCGACCCGCAGCTCCGCACCGGAGCGCGTGGGCCTTGACGTGGAGCGGTGTCAGGACCGTCGCGGTGCTGGAGCTGCGGCAGCGGGTGCGCTCCACCCGGTGGATCGTCGCGCTCATCGTGTGGTTCGTCGTCGTCGGCGGGATCACGGCCCTCGCGACGGGCAGCGTCTCGCTCGTGTCCGGCGGCAGTGACGGCACCGTGGGCGACGCGACGTCGCCGTTGGTGCCGGGCGGGCCGACCGCCCCTGCGGGTCCGGTGATCTTCGGGTTCGTGGTGTTCTTCGTGCTGTTCCTCGGGCTGCTGGTCGCCCCGACGCTGAGTGCGACGTCGATCAACGGGGACCGCAACGCCGGCACCCTGGCGACCCTGCAGGTGACGCTGCTCTCCGCGGCGGAGATCGTGATCGGCAAGCTCGCCGCGTCGTGGCTCGCGGCCCTCGCGTTCCTCGGCGCGAGTCTGCCGTTCATCGCCTGGGCGCTGGCGGCCGGCGGGGTTCGGGTGATGGCCCTGGTCGTCACCGTGCTGGTGCTCGCGCTGATCCTGGCGGTCGTCTGCGCGATCGGGCTCGGCTTCTCCGCGCTGACCGCCCGCACGTCGGGTTCGGCGGTGCTGACCTACCTGACCGTGGCGGGTCTGAGCGCCGTCACACTGATCCTGTTCGGACTCACCGTCCCGCTCGTCAACACCCACGCGGACGTGAAGGTCTACGGCATCGAGGGCTGGGACTCCGAGCTGACACCCGAGTGCTCGTGGTTCACCGAGACACGCACGGTGGTGCACACCGAGCGCACCTGGTGGCTGCTGGCACTGAACCCGTTCGTCATCGTCGCCGACGCCGCACCGGCCACGACGTCCCAGCCGAGCACGGCGAGCTTCGACCCGCTCTCAGCGATCCGCACCGGGGTCCGCTACGCCCGCACCGGTCCGCAGACCGTCGTCGACGAGTGCTGGACGCGGGCCGTCGGTGACGTGTCCCCCGTACCGGAGCGGCAGCTCGACGCCGCGCCCGTGTGGCCGTGGGGGGTGGGCGCCTACCTCCTGATCGGCGCTGGCTCCGTCGCGGTGGCGGTCCGTCGGCTGCGGGTGCCGCAGAAGGCCCTCCCCCGCGGTACGCGCGTCGCCTGACGAGACACCGCCCGTCGAGGACTACCGCCGCCCACCTCGGTGGACTCGGAGCGCGCGTGACGTCGTCCGATCCGGCGGCGTTGCCGGCTCCCGCGACGAATCGTGTCGCTACGCCTGCAGGGCGTCGTACTCGGCTTCGGCGGCGACGTCGTCCTCGACGTCCAGTCGCAGGTGGGCGAGGATCACCTGGACCACCCGCAGGACGCTCGACGCGCGCTCACCCCACACCGACAGGTACGAGAACTGCCACCACCACAACGCCTCGAGAACCTGGTCCGCCTCGAAGTGGCGCAGCCCCTGAGCCAGCGCGGACGCGATGGCCGACAGGTCACCGGAGAGCGTCGCACCGGTGACGTCGGCGCCGAGCAGCGGATC
>DATKTF010000479.1:0-2282 GCA_035531255.1 Cellulomonadaceae bacterium | reverse complement strand
GGCGGTCGCCGTCGCCCCGCCCGCGACCGCGGCCATCGCGGCGACGGCCACCACGGCGGCCACGATCCTGCGGTGCGGTCGGCGCCGCCCGTCGCGTGACATCTACGCCCCCGTACCGGCGGCGGCGATCGCGTCGCGGGCCGCGGCGAAGTCGCCCTGACAGGTCTCGAGGGCGGCGATCACGGCCGGGTCGGTCCGGTCGACGTCACCGAGCATGCCCCCACCGCCGGGTCCGGAGGTCGTCGAGAAGTCCGGGTCGGCGACCTCGATGCCCTCGTCACGCATGCACTGCACGAAGGCCAGGGCGGCGTCCTGGAACTCCGTCGTGTCGCGGACCGCGGAGCCGAACGCCCCGGCCGGCACCGCGCCGCACACGTCCTGGGCGGCGAGGAGCGCGTCGTGGTCGATCGTCGGGGTCCCGGTGCCGCTGCCACTGCCCGGGCCGCCTCCGCCGAGGGTGAGGTTGCCGTCGGCGTCGACGGTCGGGTCGGCGATGTCGACCCCCTGGTCACGTAGGCACTGGACGTACGCGAGAAGCTCCGCCTCCGTGCCGGCGGACGCGCTCGCCGCGGTGCCGGCGGAGCCCGCCGTGGAGCCGCCCGCATCCTTCAGGGAGGCCACCTGGGTTCCGTCGGTGGACGTGCTGCATGCGGTCAGGGTCAGGCCTGCCGCTACTGCGAGGAGGGCCCATGCCCGAGGTCGTCTGGTCATGGGGACGACCTTCCCGACCACGACTAAGAGCACGACGCCCCGGCGACTAAGGGTTGGGTGAGAGTTCCGCGGCGACGCGCACGTCTTACCGGTTCCTTACCCGGAACACCGACCATGGGTCCGGGGAGGCCAGAATGAGCGACGTGCAGGTACTGGTGGTCGACGACGACGAGGCGGTGCGGGACAGCCTGCGCCGCAGCCTGACGTTCGAGGGCTACGACGTCCGCACCGCGGTCGACGGGGTCGACGCCCTCGCCGCCGTCGAGGCGCAGTCCCCCGACGTCGTGGTCCTGGACCTGCAGATGCCACGCATGGACGGCCTGGAGATGTGCCGCCGCCTGCGCGCGGGCGGCCACGACGTCCCTGTCCTCATGCTCACGGCGCGCGACGGGACCCGCGACCGCGTCACCGGCCTGGACGTCGGCGCGGACGACTACCTGCCGAAGCCGTTCGCCCTCGAGGAGCTGCTCGCCCGGCTCCGCGCGCTGCTGCGACGGAGCGGCGCACGGGCGGCGACGGCCCACGTGCTGCGGTTCGCCGACCTCGTCATGGACACCGAGACGCGTGACGTGACCCGAGCCGGTGTCCCGATCGGCCTGACTCGCACCGAGCACTCCTTGCTCGAGCTGCTCCTGCTGCACCCGCGTCAGGTGCTCTCCCGGACTCAGCTCCTGCGCGACGTGTGGGGCTACGACTACGACAACGGCTCGAACACCCTCGAGGTCTACGTCGGGTACCTGCGTCACAAGCTCGAGGCGGCCGGCGGCGCGCGTCTGCTGCACAACGTTCGCGGTGTCGGCTACGTCCTGCGCGAGCCCGCGACCTCCATCCGCGACGCTCGAGGCGACGCGTGAACCGACCGGTGAGCGCACCGATGAGCGCGCCGGCGCCTCCACTGTCGAGCCGACCGACGAACCCGGTCCGCCGGACGCTCACATGGCTGCGTCGGCCGAGCCTGCGCAGGCGTCTGGCCCTGCTGAGCGCCCTCGCCGTCGTCGTGGCGATCGCCGCCGCGAGCGGTCTGGCCTACCTCACCATGTCCGAGGCCCTACGCAACCAGGTCGACCGCGCGCTGCTGACCAACCCGCTGACGGTCGCGAACGGGTCGGGGACGTCCCCCCTGGGCTCACCCGCCGAGGGACGCGCCGGGCGGATCGACCCCGAGTCGCTGTGCAGCGGCACCACGGACGTCGCGACCCGCTTCCAGATGGTGATCGGCACCGTGCAGCTCGTCCGGGCCGACGGCACGACGTGCACGCGCGACCCGGCGGGCGAGGTCACGCCGACCGCCGCGGACGTCGCCGTCGCGAACGGCGGCACCGAGAAGGGAGGCGCTGCGACCTCCCCGCGGGACGACGTCACGCACGGTGGCACGCACGTCCGGGTGCGGACGACGCCGCTGGGCTCCGGGTACGCGCTGCTCGTCGCCCGGGACCTGACGGACGTCGACGCGACCCTCCGTCAGCTCGCGCTCGTGCTCGTCCTGGCGACCGGCGCCGGTGCGCTGCTCGCCACCGTCGTCGGGCTGCTCGTCGCACGGACCGGCCTCCGCCCGATCGACGACCTCACGC
>DATKTF010000478.1:0-3272 GCA_035531255.1 Cellulomonadaceae bacterium | reverse complement strand
CGAACATCGGCAAGCTGCCCAAGGACAAGCCGTACTTCGTGTACTGCCGCAGCGGGAACCGCTCGGGTGTCGCCACGTCGAAGATGGCGGACCTCGGCTTCACCGAGATCTACGACCTCCAGGGCGGCATCACCCAGTGGCAGAGTGCCGGCGGCGCGGTCGTCTTCAACTGACCACCCGCGTCGGCGGACCGCACGCCGCGCCTGGCCAGCCGCGTCAGCGGACCACGCGTCGGCAGGTGCGTGGTCGGTCGACAGCGGGTCGTCAGCTACACGTCGGCGGACTGCGGGCTGAGCTCGCCCGCCCACGGCGGGTTCGCACCCGCGCGTGAGACCGTGATGCCCGCGATCTCGGTGCATCGCTCCAGGATCCCGACCAGGGTGGGCTCGTCGATCCGGCCGAGCGCGTCGCGGCGATCCGCGCCGAGCAGCCCGGCGGTCCACAGCCCGTCGATCAGGCCCGACATGAACGAGTCTCCGGCCCCCACGGTGTCCGCGACGACCACCCGGCGCGCCGGCACCGCGACCGAGAGTCCGGCCGAGGTCATCGCGAGCACACCCTCCGCGCCGTGGGTCACGACGACCAGCCCCGGACCGCGGGACGCCCAGCGTGCGGCGATCGCACCGGGAGTGCTGTCGGGTTCGCACCACGCGAGGTCCTCGTCGCTGACCTTGACGACGTCGGCGAGCTCGACGAGACGCTCGACGAGTGCGCGGGCGCCATCGCCGAGAAGTGCGGGTCGCACGTTCGGGTCGTAGGTGACCGTTGCCGAGGACCGGGCCCGGGAGAGCAGGTCGAGGACCGCGTCCCCTCCCGGTGCGAGCGCGGCACCGATGGTGCTGCTGTGCACGACGGCGACGTCGTCCAGGAGCCCGTCCGACGTCGGCACCTGCCAGTCCAGCTCGAACGTGTACGTCGCCGCCCCGGCCGCGTCGAGCGTCGCGATGGCGACCGAGGTGGTCGCGGCACCGTCCGAACCCTCGACCACCCGCACCGCGGACTCCGCGATGTGCTCCCGCAGCGCTGCGCCGCGAGGGTCCTGGCCGAACCATGTGAGCAGGTCGACAGGTCGACCCAGTCGACCGAGGCCGATCGCGACGTTCATCGGACTACCGCCCGGGTGCTCGTCGACGGATCCGTCCAGTCGTCGGACGACGTCGATCAGCGACTCTCCGACGATGAGGGCGCGTGGCCCGCCGGTCCCGGGCGCCGGTGTGGTGGTCATGCCTCGTCCCTCGTCTCGGTCGTCCCGCTCGGCTGGGAGCCGTCGGGGTCGTCGTGCCCGTCGTGGTCCTGTGCACGGACGGCGGCCAGCCGGTCGCGCGCTCCGTCGAGCCACTGCTGGCATCGCGCGGCGAGCGCTTCACCGCGCTCCCAGAGGACGAGCGAGTCCTCGAGCGTGGATCCGCCGGCCTCCAGCGTCGCCACGACGCTCACGAGCTCGTCGCGCGCCTGCTCGTAGCTGAGGGTGTCGACGTCGGCCGGGGCGTCCGCGGGGCGTGGGGGTCTGGTCACGTGCCCATCTAACCAATCCCGCTCACCGTGGCGCGCGTGCCACGGTCGCGGCGAGCTCTCCGCGCGAGACGCGAATCCGTAGCCGCTCTCCCGCGTGGGTGTCCTCGGGGCTGCGGACCACGGTCCCGTCGGGCGTCTGCACGACGGCATACCCGCGGTCGAGGGTCGCGGCGGGGGACAGGGAGCGGAGCTGCGCCCCCAGAGCGGTGACGAGCGCACGCTCCCGCGTGACGGCGAGGTCGACGGCCCGGCGCACCGACTCCCGTCGGGTCGAGAGGTCGCGCTCACGTGCCTCGATGCCGTCCTCGGGCCGGGCGAGCACCGGTCGGGACCGGACGGCGACGAGGCGGTCGTGCTCGCGGGAGAGGGTCTGGGTGATCGATCGCCGGATGCGCGAGCGGAGCTGCACGGCGCGAGCGCGTTCCTCGACGACGTCCGGCACGATGCGCTTGGCCGCATCGGTCGGCGTCGACGCACGGTAGTCCGCGACCAGGTCGAGCAGGGGCGTGTCCAGGTGGTGCCCGATCGCACTCACCAAGGGGGTGCGGCACGCGGCGGCGGCTCGGACGAGGGACTCGTTGCTGAACGGCAGGAGGTCTTCGAACGACCCGCCGCCGCGTGCGATGACGATCACCTCGACGAGCGGGTCGGCGTCGAGCTCGGCGATCGCACGCGACACCTCGGGCACGGCCGACGGGCCTTGGACGGTGACGCGTCGGATCTCGAAGGACACCTGCGGCCACCGCGCCCGCGCGTTCGAGACGACGTCGTGCTCGGCGTCGCCCTGCTGCGCGCAGACGAGGCCGATGGTCCCCGGCAGGAACGGGAGCGGGACCTTGCGGTCGAGGTCGAACAACCCCTCGGCGGCGAGCACCGACTTGAGGTGCTCGATGCGGGCGAGCAGCTCGCCGACACCGATCAGCCGGACCTCGTCCGCGGCCAGACCGAGCGAGCCCTTCTTGGTGTGGAACGTCGGCCGGGCATGCACCACGAGGTGCGACCCGTCGCGCACCGTCTCGGCGACCGGGCCGAACGCTGCCGCGGGAACCGTCACGTTCAGGGACATGTCGAGGTCGGTGTCGCGCAGGGTCAGGAAGTACAGCTGGTTCCACCGCTTGAGGTTGAGCACCTGGCCCTCGACCCAGACCGGGGGCATGCGCGCGACGTAGTCGGCGATCTTCGGCGCGAGGTGCCGCACCGGCCACGGGCGTTCCGCCGAGGTCTCGAGCGCCTTGAGCGGCAGGACAGCGGCCGCCCTCGCGAGGTCGTCACTCATCCCCCACAGCCTGCCCTATCGCCGTTGACTAGACTGACGCGGTGACTGACCTTGCTGGTTCGACGTCTGCCTCGGCGACTGCGCCCGCCCCGGAGACACCTCGATCGGCCGATCGCAAGCGGGTTCTCCTGGCCGCGCCACGGGGCTACTGCGCCGGTGTCGATCGCGCGGTGATCGCCGTCGAGAAGGCTCTCGAGCACTACGGCGCGCCGGTCTACGTGCGCAAGGAGATCGTCCACAACAAGTTCGTCGTCGAGACGCTCGCGGCGCGCGGTGCGGTGTTCGTGAGCGACACCGACGAGGTGCCCGAGGGTGCGCGCGTCGTGTTCTCCGCGCACGGGGTCTCCCCGGCGGTCCACGCGGCCGCCGCGGCGCGCGGACTCCGGACGATCGACGCGACGTGCCCCTTGGTGACCAAGGTGCACAAGGAGGCCGTGCGTTTCGCCTCGGACGACTACGACATCCTGCTGATCGGCCACAG
>DATKTF010000477.1:0-8841 GCA_035531255.1 Cellulomonadaceae bacterium | reverse complement strand
CGATCCCACGGCTCGTCCCCGCCGGCACGCTGCGGTCGCGACGTGGACTGCCGACCGTGATCGGTCTGCGCGGCCTGCTGAGTGCGGCGTACTTCGGTACCGAGATCTTCGTCCCGCTGCTGCTCACGACCCACCGGTCCCTGAGCGCTGCGGCCGCCGGCACCTTCCTCACCGCCACGGCCGTCTCGTGGGCCGCCGGCTCCGCGGTGCGCGGGCGCGTCGTCGGCTGGTCCGATGCGGCCCTGCTCCGCGTCGGCACCCTCGGCGTCCTCGCCGGGATCGGGACCGCAGGGCTGATGCTCGCGCCGGCCTTCCCGCTCGCGGCCGCGTTCGCCGGCTGGTGCCTCGCCGGGTTCGGGATGGGCGTCACGATCCCGACGCTGTCGCTGCTGACGCTGCGGCTGTCACCCGCGGAGGAGCAGGGTGCCAACAGCTCCGCCCTGCAGGTCGTGGACGCCGTCACGAGCGCGGCGATCCTCGCGCTGAGCGGGGCGCTGTTCGTCGTCCTCGGGGGCCCCGCACGGCCCGTCGCGTTCGTGACCTGCTTCGGAGTCGCAGCGGCCGCCGGAGCACTCGCCCTCGGCCTCTCCGGCCGCACGACGGAGGGAATTCACAGGGAAGACAAGCGCCTCCGCACGCCTTAGCCTGGTATCACCTCAATGGCGAGGAGCCTCCTATGACGTGGGTTCGAATCATGGTGCCCGCGGTGGTCTTCGGAGTCGTCACGCTGGCGCTGCCCTCTGCGGAACGGACCACCCGCTGGCGGACGCGCGCCGCCGAGCGCCTGGAGCACCTCGCTCACCGCCTCCGCCACAAGCCTCGCGAGGTCGACCCGTTCGACGTCCTCTCGGTCCAGATGCGGTTGTCCGTGATCGCGGCGGACATCAGGTCCATCGAGGACGAGCCCCACCTCTACGCCCGGGCGCACCACCTGCACGCGGCGCGGGTCGCCTACGACGACCTGCTGGCCGAGGCGTGCCGGCTCGCCGGTCTGGACCCCGGTCCACGCATGAGCTTCTCGGTGCCGGAGGAGAAGCGGTTCGACGAGCGGCTCCGTGAGGAGGTCGAGCTCACGGCGCTGGGCTGGACGTGGTGACCGACCGGGGACGTCGTCGCCGCGGCGAACGGTGACGGTGACCGGTAGGACCAGGTGACCGGTAGGACCATCCGACGGCGGATCAGCCCGCGCGAACGGTGAGCGTGCTCGACCCGTCCGGGAGCCGACGCACCTCGATGCGGTCGGCGAGCTGCTGCTTCATCGCCTCGACGTGGGAGACGACGCCGACCACGCGTCCCCCCGCCCGCAGCTTGCCGAGCTCGGCGAGGACCGCGTCGAGCGTGTGCGGGTCGAGCGAACCGAACCCTTCGTCGACGAACAGCGTCCCCAGGTCGATACCGCCGGCCTCAGCCGTCACGACGTCCGCCATCCCCAGGGCGAGGCACAGCGACACGTAGAACGTCTCGCCGCCGGAGAGCGTCCGCGGGTCGCGTGCCGCTTCGGTCCGGTGGTCGACGACCTTCATCGCCAGGCCGGTCCGACGCGCGCGGATGTCCTCACGCTCGTCGCTGCGCACGAGCTCGAAGCGGCCGTCGGACATCAGCAGCAGGCGGTCGTTCGCCGCGGCGACGACGTCCTCGAACCGGCGCACGAGCACGAACGTCGCGAGGCTCAGCGCTCGCGCGTTGTCCGAGCCGGTCCCGGTCGCCAGGTTCGCCATGCGGATGACGGGTGCAGCCTCGTCGGCGACCGCGGTGTGGCGGGCGACGGCCTCCACGACCTCGGCCCCCGCGACGCGAGCGTCGTCCGCGCGTCGCCCCATGACCGCGAGCGCGCTCGCGGTCATGGTCGCCCGTTCCTCAGCAGCCTCGGCACGGGTGCGCGCGCCGGCGAGGTCGACGACGAGCCCCTCGGGGAGGTCGGCGAGCTCGGGCGCGCGGAGGCCGTCGGCCACGCGGGCCAGGGCGGCCTCGTGGGCGGTCACGACGCGCTCGAGCTCGGTCAGGGCCGCGGGCTCGACGAGCGCCCCCCGGGCGCGCACCGCGTCGGCGAACCCGTGCGCGACCAGCCCGTCGGCCAGCTCGCGCCGGCGGAGATCCTGCGCGCGTCCCGCTTCCTGGACGGATCCCAGCGCGGTGACCAGGAGGTCCGCACCATCGATCCGCACCTGCAGCGCCGCGCGGCGCTCTCGGACGGTCGAGGCGTCCTCGCGCGCGGCCGTGACCTCCCGCTCGTTCTCGGCGACCGCGGAGCGCGCCGCGGCGAGACGCGACGTGAGCGTCGCCTGCGCGGCCCGCAGGGCCTCGGACCGGGTTCGTGCCCGCTCCGTGGCGAGGTCGTGCTCGTCGAGCGTGTGCTGCAGGCGCGCGACGCTCTCACCGGCGGACTCGGCCTCGGCGACCCCCGCCTCGGCGACGTCGACCAGCCGTGCGGCCTCGGCGACGTCGAGACCTCCGGCCGCCTCGAGGTGTGCGGTCAACCGCTCGTCGAGAGCGGCGACCGCGGCCGCACACCGTGCGAGGGTGGCGTCCGCCGCCGCACGGGCACGCGCGGCGTCCTCGATCTGCGTCGGATCGGGATGGTCGACACGGACCTCGGCCGGCGTCGGGTGCTCGATGGCGCCGCAGACGGGGCAGGGTTCGCCGGGATGCAGGGCTGCGGCGAGCTCACCGGCCATACCCTCGATCCGTGCCGCCCGGAGCTGCGTCTCGACGCCCAGGGCGGCACGGGCGGCGTCGACCGCAGCACGGTGCTCCCCCGCGACCGTGGCCTGCTCGGCCCGGGTGCGATCGGCCTCCTGGGCGTGCGTCACGAGGGCGCTCGCGGCCGCCGCGCGATCTCGACGAGCCCCGACCTGTGCCGAGAGCGCAGCGGCCTCCGCCTGACGCTCGGCGAGGCGCCGCCGCTCCGCGGGCCGCACGAGCAGCTCGGCCTCGACCGCGGCGAGGTCCCGCCCGACGTCGTCGAGCTCGGCCGCGAGGGCGTCCCCGGCGGCACGGAGCGCGGGCAGACCGTCCTCGAGCCCGACGACGCGTCCGAGCGTGGCGACGACCCCACGATCGTGCATCCTCGCGGCGTTCAGCGGAGCGTCGTCCAGCCGAGCCGCGTCCAGCAGGTCGGCGTCCAGCAGGTCGACATCCACCAGGTCGACATCCGGAAGATCGGTCTCCGGTAGGTCGGCACCGTGAGAACCGGCACCGTGAGAACCGGCACCGTTCCGCGTCACGCCGCCGCGGAGGAGGGTGACGAGGTCCGCGGGAGCAGCCCGGAGTGCCGTGCGCCAGGACCTCAGGGCGTCTCGCAGCGCGGCGTCGGCCCGGTCGGCGCCGTCGAGGAGCGGACGCACCAGCGCGGCTCGCCGAGCCTCGGAGAGCCGGGTGCGAGCATCGGCGTGGTCTGCGGAACGGGCGTCGAGCGCGGCCTGCTCCGCGCGGAGCGCGTCGCGGCGGGCGAGTGCCGAGGCTCGTTCGGTAGTGGCGACGAGCTCGGTGCGGGCGGCGAGGTGCTCGGCGCGGGCCTGGGCGTCGTCGGTCGAGGCACGCTCGGCGAGCTGCGAGAGCCTCCCGACCTGTGCGTCGACGAGATCGACGAGGTCGGTCGAGACCGACTCGGCGGCAGCGCGGATCTGCTCGACCGGCTCCGGTTCGACGCCGTCCGTCAGGGACGCTGCTCCGATGAAGTGCGCGGCGGCGCGGCCCACGTCCGCACGCGCGTCCGCGACCGCACGTCCGGCCTCCCGGCGCATCTCCTCGAGCTGCCTCTGCAGCCGCTCGTACGCCTGCGTGCCGAAGATCCTCTGCAACAACCCGCTCCGCGCCTCCGGGTCGGCCCGGAGGAAGCTCGCGAACTCGCCCTGCGGGAGCACGATCGTCTGGACGAACTGCTCGCGATCGAGCCCGATCGCGCGTCTGAGCTCAAGACCTGCCTCGTCGAGCCGGGTCGAGACGATGTCGCCGTCGAGGTCGTCGTGGTCGTCGAGCGGACCGCCGGGGAGGCTCGTCAGACGCCAGAGCTTCACGCTCGCCGGCTGTCGCACGGTCCCTTCGCCGCGCCTCTTCGGCCGGTCGAACTGCGGGGTCCGGCGCACCCGGTAGATGCCGTTGCCGGTCTCGAGGACGAGGTCCACGAGGCTCTCGACGTCGTCGTCCGCATGGCCCGAGCGGAGCCGGTCCTCGCTCGCCTCCGCCGAGGCGACCTTGCCGTACAGCGCGAAGACGATCGCATCGATGAGCGTGGACTTGCCGGCCCCGGTCGGGCCTTCGAGGAGGAAGATCCCCGACGCCCCCAGTGCCTCGAAGTCGATCGTGTGCCGGCCGGCGAACGGCCCGATGGCCTGCACCGTCATCGAATGGAGGTGCATCAGGCACTCCGCTCCGCCGCGGTGACGCGTTCCCAGGCATCGCGCAGCGCCGCCTGCTCGCCGGGCGTCGCCGGTGTGCCGGTGACGTGCTCGACGAACTCCCCGGCGACCTCCAGCGGATCACGGGCCGCACTCACCGCGACCGCGCCGCCGGCCACTGCGCCCATCGACGACCGGTGCTGCATGACCAGCGCGTGCGGGAACCGCTCCGTGAGTCGCGGGTACATCCCCGGGGGACGGGCATCGTCGGTGACGGTGATCCTCAGCCAGTCGTCCTGGTGCGCGTCCCCGGCCGGGCCGAGCAGCTCCGCCAGCGGTCCCGTCAGGTCGGCGAGACGCCGCGGCACCGGGGCCGCGACCAGCTCCTCGCGCACGAGTCCCGCCTCGGTCAGCTCGACGAGCGCCGTGGACTTGTGGTGGTGCTGCTCGGAGAACGAGTACGCGAGCGGCGACCCCGAGTACCGCACCCCGTCGGCCACGCGTTGCGGACCGTGGAGGTGACCGAGGGCCACGTAGTCCACGCCCGCGAAGACGCCGGACGGGACGTGGTCGACCCCGCCGACGCGGATGTCGCGCTCCGACTCGCTCGGCTCGCCACCGATGACGAACGCGTGCGCCATGACGACGCTCCGCACCCGTGCCCCGGCCGACCGACGGGCCAGGTCGGCGCGCACGCGCCCCATCGCTGCCCCGAGCACCGCCTCGTGCGACCGCGCCGGTACGGCGTCGTCGTCCGCCGGTCTGCCGAGCTCGCGACGCACGACGTCGGGGTCGAGGTACGGGAGCGCGTAGACGAGCACCGGGTCGCCGTCGGTGCCGCGCACGACGACGGGTACCGCGATCCCGCCGACGGTCGCCCGCACGTGGAGCTCGGGGCGCATGAGCCCCGCACCGAAGCCGAGTCGTGCCGCGGAGTCGTGATTTCCCGGCGTGACCACGACGGTCGTCAGCTCGGCGAGTCGCACCAGCGTCTCGGACAGCAGCGAGACGGCCTCGACCGGCGGGACGGCGCGGTCGTACACGTCGCCGGCGACGAGGACCGCGTCGACCCGCTCCGCGCGCGCGAGGTCGATCAGGTGGTCGAGGTACGCCGCCTGGTGGTCGAGCAGGTCGACGCCGTGCAGCGAGCGGCCCAGGTGCCAGTCGGAGGTGTGCAGGAGCCGCATGTCGTGAACCTAACGGTCGGCAGAGACACGAGCAGACGCGCGCCGGCACCGCGCAGCGCTCAGCCGCCGCCCGGCGCCGCGTCCGACTGAGGGATCTCACCGGCCATGCCGATCGCGTCGAGCAGGTCGCCGACGACCCGGCGCGGGTCCCACAGGCTCATCGCGAGACCGGCCTCGCGGGTGGCCATGCGCAGCTGGAGGAGGAACGCGACACCCGTGGAGTCGATGAAGCGCAGATCGGTCGCGTCGCAGACCACCGGGGTGGAGGCACCGAGCGCTTGTCCCATCGCGAGGCTCGCCTCCTCGCGGAGCGTCGCGTCGACGTCGCCGCGCAGGTGGACGACGGTGTGCGGAGAGCCGCACTCGACCGTGATCGATCCGGTGCTCCCCGTCGGGCCGTGGTCCCTGTCAGTCATCGATCCGTGCCTCCGGTTCGGTCACGTCGGCCACGGTCGCGTCCAGGGCGGTCACGAGGTCGTCACCGTCGACGGTGGCAGCGACGCCGTGCGCGCCGGCGCCGATCGACGCCGACCGGCCCCGCACCCGCTCGTCGGCCACGACCGGCCACGGTCGCGCCGAACCGAACGGCGTGATCGTCCCGCGCTCGTACCCGGTGACCTCGAGCGCGACGGCCGCGTCCGGCATCGACAGGCGGCTCACGCCGAACAACGCACGCAGCTTGGGCCAGGAGATCGTGCGGTCGCCGGGCACGAGGACGAAGAGGTAGTCGTCGTCGCCCCGGCGCACGACGATCGTCTTGACGATGCCGGACGCGTCGATCCCGCGCGCGTCGGCGGCCTCGGCCAGCGAGGACACGCGACCGTGCCGCGTCAGCGCGTACGTGATGCCGGTGGCGTCGAGCGCTGCGACGGCACGGGCCTCGCCGGTCTCGGGTGAGTCCATGGCACCACCATGCCATCCGGCACCCACCAGGTCACGGTGAGCGCCGGACGACGGTGAGAACCTCGGTCAGCCCCGGACGACGAGCACCGGGCACGGTGCGTGCATCACGACCGTGTGGCTCACGGAGCCGAGGAGCATGCGTGTGACCCCGTGCAGCCCGCGGCTGCCGACCACGAGGAGCCGTGCGCCGACCGCGGCCTCGAGGAGCGCCTGGGCGGGGTTGTCGTGGACCAGGCGCCGGTTGACCGTGAGGTCCGGGTAGCGCTCGCCGAGACCTGCGAGCGACTCGGCGAGCACCATGCGCTCGCCCTCCTCGACGAGCTCGTCGTTCGAGCCGGAGATGACGTCGACGGACAGGTACGTGACCGGTGACAGCCACGCGTGCACCACGGTGAGCTCGCTGCCGAGACGGTCGGCCTCCTCCGCGGCGTGCGCGACGGCGTTCACGGACTCCGGCGACCCGTCGGCACCGACGACGACGCCGGACCCGCGCTCTCCCGTCCCCTCCGGCACGACGAGCACCGGCGAGTGGGAACCGGCAACCACCTGGTAGCTGAGCGACCCCGCGAACACCCGCTCCACGAACCCGAGCGGGTGCGAGCCGACGACGACGAGCGCCGCCTCCTCGGAGAGCTCCGTCAGGGCGCGCGCCGGGGTGGTCCTGGACAGCGTGGTGCGGACGGTCAGGTCCGGCTCGGCGTCGAGCGCCCGCTTCTTCTCCTGGTCGAGCAGCGTCTCGGCGCTCTGCGTGACCGCGTCGTCGTACAGCACCTCCATGCTGGAGTACGGGACGCCGACGGCGTACAGGATCTCGAGCTCGTCGCGCCGCGCAGCTGCCGCGTGCGCTGCCCAGACCAGTGCGTCGTGACTCGAGTCGGTACCTTCGACACCGACGACTACGGTGCGTGCCATGACCGTGCTCCTCCCTCGGGCGTCCCTGGCTCTGCGACGAGCCGGTTCGGCGAGGCCGGGTGGCCCGGCCAGGTCGAGCGACCAGAGAGTCGGTCACGGTTCGGGCAGGCCCGGGACGTGCTGATACCTCCACGGTTCGTCGAGCGTGCGATAGCGTCAAGGGGCCTTGGTCCTGGGGGCGGGTGAGGTGACCGACGACGACGCAGCCGGGCGAGCACTGGGCCGTCGGAGGGACCGCCAGACGGGTTCGGTCACCGTGATGGCCTAGTGCGCTCAGGAGCGCGGACCGTCATGCTGACACGGGGCAAACAGTGAGGAAGGACGCGAGATGGACACGCAGAGCAACGCCAACGCCGACGTCTACCGGCGGGCGACCGACGCCGCGTCCGCGGAGCGTCGCGAGATCCAGGCGGAGATCGCCACCCTGGAGGCACGCATCACGACCCTCCGCGCGCGCGACACGTCCCTCGAGGTCCTCGTGCGCACCCTGCGCGAGCTGCTCCCGTCCCCGCTCGACGCCCCCGCGCCCTACATCCCGTCGTACACGCTCGTCGAGGACTCGCCCGACCTCCGGCACCGGTCGTCGTTCGGCGACGCCGAGCTGCGCAGCCAGAACGGCTCGCGGAGCATCTGACGGTCGGCGCTGCCGGGACCCCGGCGGCACGGAGGACCGTGGAGGACGACCGACCAGCGGCTAGGCACCACCGCTGACGAGACCGACGACGCTGACGATCGCCAGCCAGCCTCCGGCGACCGACCCGACCGCGAGCGGAACGACACCGCGCCGGTCGCCGCTCCGGACGACCCGGCTGCCGAGCACCACCGCCGCCACGCACGGGATCAGGAAGACGGCGAGGGTCGGGATCGTGGCGACGAGGTTCACCCAGAACGGGGCGTCGTTGTTCTCGGGGAGGTAGCCCAGCACGTCGTAGAGGACGTAGCCCAGCGCGAAGGCCACGAAGAAGAACACCGGGATGAGCGCGACCGCGGTCCACGCGCGCCCGAGAAGAGCGTGCTCCGGCGAGCGTGCGGGGACGTGCTGGTCCTGGTGCGTGCGTCGCATGGCGCACCTCCGATCCCATCTCCAGCGTGGATCGACGGCCGTGCAGCACCAAGGGACGAATGACCCTGCTCAGACCGTGAACTGGTCGACGAGCCCCCGGACCTCGTGGCTCATCACCGACAGCCCCTGCGCGGACTGCTGCACATCGACCATCCCGCCGTTGGTGCTGCGGGCGGCCTCGGCGATCTCCGCGACGTTGGCCGCGATCTCCGACGCGTTCACCGACGCCTGGTTGATGTTCCGGCTCATCTCGTTGGTCGTGGCGGTCTGCTGCTCGACGGCGGCGGCGATCGTCGTCTGATGATCACCGAGCCGACCGGTGATCGTGACGATGGCGTTGATCGCCTCGACCGCCGCGGCGGTGTCCGACTGGATGCTGGCGACGCGCGCGGTGATGTTCTCGGTCGACCGCGCGGTCTCCTGCGCCAGGTCCTTGACC
>DATKTF010000476.1:0-6152 GCA_035531255.1 Cellulomonadaceae bacterium | reverse complement strand
CGCAACGTCGTCAAGGACGCGTACCCCGTCCCGAAGTCGTCGATCGCGATCTGGACCCCGCTGGCGGACAGCGCCGTCAAGCGGCCTATCGCCGCCGGTGAGCTGATCACGATGGTCTCGGTGAACTCCAGGTGGCAGGCGATGGAGCGACTGCCTGCGATACCGCTGATGGAGGCGCCGCGGGCGGTCGAGTCGCCCCCTGTCGAACCCTCCGACGCGTCCCACTGAGCCCGACGCCAGTGGGGTAGCGCCGTGCCATCGCGGTCACACAGCGTCGTCGTGGGTGATCACGATCTTGCCGTTCGCCTTGCCCGTCTCGACGTAGGCCATCGCGTCGATGGTCTCGTGAAAGGGGAATGTCCGATCGAGTACCGGACGGAGCGCACCGCTGTCGTACAGCGCGGCCAGCGACGCCAGCTGCGCCCCGCTGGCCTTCATGAACAGGAACGAGTAGCGCACGCCCATCGCCCTGGCCCGCCTACGGACCGTGCGACTGAGCAGCGACATGATCGGCCTGAGGAGCGGCCTGCCCAGCTGGGACGCGAACGGCGCGTCGGGCGGTCCGACGACGCTGATGGCCAGTCCACCAGGCTTGAGTACGGTCAGCGACCTCTCGAGGTTGGCAGCGCCGAGCGAGTCCAGCACGACGTCGTACCCGGACAGGACCTCGGCGAAGTCTCTCGCCGTGTAGTCGATGACCTCGTCGGCGCCGAGGGCGAGAACCTTCCCCACATCCTTGGTGTGTGCCGTGCTCGCGACGTAGGCGCCACGGTGCCGGGCCAGCTGGACGACAGTGGAGCCGAGGCCGCCTGCTCCGGCATGGACAAGGACCTTCTGGCCGGGTTTGACGTCAGCCACGTCGACCATGGCCTGCCACGCCGCCAGCGCGACGAGGGGGACAGCGCCGGCTTCCGCGAACGAGAGGGAGGCAGGCTTGAGGGCGACGTCGGCGGCATCGATGGCGATCCGTTCGGCGAACGTTCCGATCCGCAGGTCGCGCGGCCGTGAGTAGACCTCGTCGCCGACCGAGAACTCCGTGACCTCGGACCCCACACGAGCGATGACGCCGGAGACGTCGTGGCCGAGGACGAAGGGCCGCCTGTACCGGATCAGCTGCTTGAACTCGCCGTTGCGGACCATCGTGTCCAGCGGGTTGACGCTGGCGGCTCGCACCTCGACGAGCACGTCGCGGGGACCGACGGCGGGCGCCGGGACGTCGGCCGCCTCCAGCCCGTCGGGACCGTAGCGGGCGACGACGAACGCCTTCATGGTGTGTCCTGTCTGGCCGAGATCGGGGAGTGCGAGCTGGGTGAAGCGATCGCCATGGCTTGCGCGCACGTCACGGCAAGGATGCGGTCGGACAGCTCGCGGTCGGTGACGGCACGGGCAGCTTGGAGCGCCCCGGCCAGCAGGGTGATCAGACCGATCGCGCGCGACTCACGCTCCCCCTCGTCGGTCACGTCCAGGTGACGGCCTATCGCCGCGACGAGTTCACGAACGCCCTGTGTGTAGGCCTCCCTGATGGCGTCGCTGGAGCGCCCGACCTCGTCGAGCAGTGCCGCCGACGGGCAGCCGCCCGCGACGTCGTCACGGTGTCCGGGGGACAGGTAGGCCGACACGAACGTCTCGACCGACCCAGGTCCGGCGGGCAGCGCAGCCACCCGAGCGGTCTGCTCGGCCAGCTGCTGGGCAACTACTGAGGCGATCAGGTCGTCCTTGGACGCGAAGTGCCCGTAGAACGCGCCGTTCGTCAGTCCGGCATCCGCGACCAGCGTCGCGATGCCCGAGCCGTCGAGCCCGTCGCTCTTGAACCGTCGCCCCGCGGCGTCGACGATCCGCCGTCGTGTCAGGTCCTTGTGCTCGGGGCCGTACCTCGCCATGGCGCATCTCCTCTTCGTCTTGCCAAGACTAACATTACGATCGTAATATTACGGCCATACTACCAAGGCGGACGAAGGAGCACATGATGGTGGCAGCTCGGCGGGTGGCGCTCGTGACCGGTGCAACGTCGGGGATCGGCTACGAGGCGGCGCGTGCCCTCGTCGAGGCGGGCTTCGAGGTCATCGGCACCGGACGTTCGACCGCCGATCTCACGCCGCCCCCCAGGGTGACGTATATCGATCTCGATGTGGCGAGCGACGACTCGGCCACCGCCGCGGTCGCCCGGGTCATCGACCGGTTCGGACGCATCGACGTCCTCGTCAACAACGCCGGCATCGGCTCGGCCGGGGCCGTCGAGGAGAACTCCACCAACCAGGCCCAGATGGTTCTGAACGTCAATGTCCTCGGAGTCATCCGAATGACCAAGGCCGTGCTGCCGCACATGCGCGCCCAGGGCGGCGGACGGATCATCAACATCTCGTCCGTCCTCGGCCTGATCCCCCAGCCCTTCATGGCGCTCTACGTCGCTTCGAAGCACGCCATCGAGGGCTACTCCGAGTCGCTCGACCACGAGGTCCGCGAGCACGGCGTGCGGGTCATCCTCGTCGAGCCGGCGTACACCAAGACCAGCTTCGACACGAATGCCGCACAACCCGACACCCCCCTTCCCTTGTACGACGAGCGACGACGCGTCTTCGACGCGGTGATGGCGGACGCGATGAAGGCGGGCGATGCACCCGTCGTCGTCGCCAGAGTCATCGTCGCCGCGACCACGGACGCGCGACCAAAGCTGCGCTACACCGCCGGACCACTGGCCTCGCGCGTCACCACGGCGCGCCGGCTCATTCCCGCAGGCCTGTTCGACAGGCAGATCCGCAGGGGCAACCGCTTGCCCGCGTGACATCGCGCGCGATGTCGCGCCGCGCCGAGGCGCCGCTCATGGGAGGCGCCTGTGCAAGGGCCGAGTCGATCGAGGGCCTGGCGTGACCGCAGTCGGACCGCCACGGCCGAGCCGCCGCGGCATGGTGCCCGGTCGGGTCCCGCCCACCGTTCGTCTGACACTCCCGTCGCCGCTGTCACTCACCAGGTCATCGCGCGATCTGGGTGGCTCTGCTCGTACGCATCTGCCTGGCAACGCCGACGGCGGGGTTGGAGGTTGACCCCGGCCGCCCGTCGTCTTCGCCGAGCCAGGCAGCCCTTGGACAGCGGGACACCCAGCAGACTTCCCCAGCGCCAGGGCACCGGGCGCTGCCCCACCAACGGCCGCCCGGGGTTCGCGCACCACGCCATCGGCGAACCGGCGGTGAACGACCTGCCTCACTTCATTCGGACCTGTCGGGGGTACCTGCGTGCCGCCGCCGACTGATCGCCTTGCGGACCTCCTCGACCCACAGCAGCGCGGAGGCCACGGCTGCCGCGACGCCCCATTGCGTTGCTGTGAGCGCAGTCGTGTCGAAGACGCCCTGCAGCAGGGGCAGGTGGACGACGGCGATCTGCAGCACGAGAACACCGAGCAGCGCGATCCACAGCGCCTGGTTGGTCAGGGTGCGGCGGCTGAACACCGTGCGCTCGCGGCTGCGGACGTTGAGCAGATTCACGAGCTGGAACAGCACGAACGTGGTCAATGCCAGGGTTTCGACCGTGATCACCGAGTCGTGGGCGGTTTCGGCTCCGGGAGCGAGCACCAGGACGGCGAGAGTGCCGACGCCCATGACGGTTGCCGCGAGGATGATCCGCCCGACCCGCGAGCGGGTCAGGATCGGCTCCCCGGTACGGCGCGGTGGTCGGTCCATGACATCCGGTTCGGGCCGGTCCAGGCCCAGCGCCATAGCCGGAGGGCCGTCCATGATGATGTTGACCCACAGCACCTGGAGCGCGGTGAAGGGCGCCCCGCCGGCGATCCCGGTGAAGCCCGCGGTCAGGAAGATGATCACGAACCCCCATGACGTCGCGATCTGGAAGCGCACGAACTTCACGACGTTGTCGTAGATGCCGCGGCCCTCGCGCACGGCCGAGACGATCGTCGCGAAGTTGTCGTCGGTGAGGATCATCGCCGCCGCTGTCTTGGACACCTCGGTCCCGGTGATGCCCATGGCGATCCCGATGTCTGCCTGCTTGAGGGCCGGGGCATCGTTGACGCCGTCGCCGGTCATCGCCACGACCGACCCGTCCGCCTGCAGCGCTTCGACCATCCGGAGCTTGTGCTCGGGGCTCACTCGCGCGAGCACCCCGAGGTCGCCGGCCACTCGGACGAGCTCGTCGTCGTCCATGCCGTCGAGCGCGGGTCCCGAGGTGGCCTCGCCTCTGAGGCCGAGGTCCCGGGCGATGGCCGACGCTGTGCCTACGTGGTCGCCGGTGACCATGTGCACGGCGATGCCCGCTCGCTGCGCGGTCCTGACGGCGTCCCGGACCTCGGGTCGCGGCGGGTCGACGATGCCCACCAGGGCCAGCAGCGTCAGGTCACGCACGTGGTGTTCGAGGTCCTCAGGCAGGGCGGCGGCGGCCGTGTCGAGGTCGATCTCCTCGGGCGCCAGGTCGCGGTGCGCGACGGCGAGCACGCGCAGGCCGCGGGAGCCGATCTCCTCGTACAACTGCCGAAGGCGGTCGCTCTGCTCGTCGTCGAGCGGGACGGCGCCGTCCGGGGTGTCGAGCATCGAGGCTCGGCCGAGCACGACGTCGGGAGCGCCCGTCACGAACACGCGAGTGCGATCGGTGTCCGGCGGCGCGAGGTCGCCCAGCCAGTCCCCGTCCCCGCCGCCAGGCCCCGCCAGAGCGCCGGTCGGGCGGGAGCCCCAGTGGTGGACGGTCGCCATGTACTTGCGGGCGGAGTCGAACGGGATCTCCGCGGCGCGTGGCCACTGGCGCCGCACCGCGTCGACGTCGAGGCCGCCCTTGCTGGCCAGGACCACCAGGGCGCCTTCGGTCGGGTCCCCGACGAGCGCCCCGTCCCGGACGACGGCCTCGCTGGCCAGGGCCATGCTCAGCAGGGCCGCGCGCACGTCGGGCGCGGGGCAGCTCCCCCTGACCTCGAGCTCGCCGTCGGTGCGGTAACCCTCGCCGGTGACGCGGAACAGTCGCTGCCCGGCGAACAGCTCGCGGGCCGTCATCGCGTTGAGCGTGAGGGTGCCGGTCTTGTCGGTCGCGATGTGGGCCGTCGAGCCGAGGGTCTCCACCGAGGAGAGACTCTTGATGATCGCGCCCTGGTGAGCCAAGCGGGCGGCCCCCATCGCGAGGGTGAACGCGACGACGGCGGTCAGGCCCTCGGGGATGGTCGCGACCGCCAACGAGACCGCGGTGAGGAAGAGGTCCGCGACCTGCACCCCGCGCAGCAGCCCGAGCACGACGACCACCGCGACGACCACCCCCGCGACGCTGCTGAGGAACGTGGCCAGCTGGGCGATCTGCCGCTGCAACGGGGTCTGTTCCCGGCCGGCGGCGCTGAGGAGCCCAGCGATGCGTCCGATCTCCGTGCGCATGCCGGTCGCCGTGACGAGCAGCACCCCACGACCGCGGGTCACGGCCGTGCTCATGTACGCCATGTCGACGCGGTCGCCGAGGGCGGCGTCGAGGGCGGGGCGCGTCTTCTCGTCCTTGGTGACGGAGTCCGACTCACCCGTCAGTGCGGCCTCCTGCACCTCAAGGCCCGCAGCGTCCAGGAGCCGTCCGTCGGCCGGGACCACGTCACCGGCCTGGAGCAGGACGACGTCGCCCGGCACCAACCCGGTGGCGTCCACCTCGGTGACCCGACCCCCTCGGCGCACGCGAGCCCGGGTGACGGTCATGTCCTCCAGGGCCTGCAGGCTGTCCTCCGCGCGTCGCTCCTGAGCCAGGTTGAGCATGGCGTTGAACGTGACCACGGCGAGAATGACGATCGGCGTCTTGAGCTCGCGAGTGACGAGGGCGCTGACCGCGGCCGCGATGATCAGGACGACGGTCATCGGCTCGGCGAGGATCCGGAGGATTCTCAGCCAGGTGGGCGCCCGTGCCGCTGTGACCAGCGTGTTCGGTCCGTGCTCGGCCATGCGCCGGAGCACCGTGTCTGTGTCGAGCCCGTGGTGCGGATCGACGTCGAGCCGCGCCACGACCTCCTGCAGGGACGCCGTATGCCAGACGGGGGCGGCTGACGGTCCCTCCCAGACGGCACGCGGCTCCTGGTCCGACGCGGATGAACCCGTGGGCATCGCTGCGACCTCCGCCGCTCGAGGCGCGCTGGGGTGGTCGGCGGTCCCTGTGGGCCGACTGTGGCGCCCAGGACCAGTCTGACACCGCCA
>DATKTF010000475.1:0-11977 GCA_035531255.1 Cellulomonadaceae bacterium | reverse complement strand
GTGCTCGACCCCGAGACCACGCTCGGGCCCGCCGCCATCCGCGGACACCCGCGACCCTGTGGTCTTCGGGGACAGGTGCGAGGAGACCACCATGACGACGGCGGCGCCCGCGAGGACGAGCACGGCGACGCGCGGGCCGTCGAGCAGGGCGTCGCCCGTGGGACGCAGGTGCAACGAGAGGGTCACGAGCGCGACGCCGAGCGCGGTGCCGAGACCTCGCGCCATGTTCAGGAGTCCTCCGCCGGTCCCGGTCGTGTGGGTCGGGACGGAGTGCATGACCAGGTTGTTGTTGGCCGGGGTGAAGAGCCCGAGAGCGACGCCCAGCAGTGCGAGGGTCGCGATCAACCAGGGCGGCGTGAGCGGGACGACCGCCATCACGGCGAGCGCGACGACGCCCAGGAGCGCGCCGACGGTGGACCGGGGGCGATCGGCCCAGGAGCTGGGGAAGAGGCGCTCACCGGAGGTCGCCGCGAGAGCGAAGCCGGCAGGCAGAGCCGTGAGCACGAGTCCCGCGCGGAGCTCGGTGAGGCCGGCGCCGGTCAGCACGATCGGGACGAGGACCAGCGGGCCGAAGAGCACCAGGTACCCGCTCAGCGCGCCGACGAGACCGACGCTGACCGTCCGAGAACGCAGCAGCGCGAGGTCGAGCAGGGGAGCGGCCGCCCGACGCTCGCGGAGCGTGAACCCGACCGCGGAGCCGGCTGCGACGACCAGCAGCGCCGGCGGTGCCCAGCCCGGCATCCCCAGACCGGACGCCGCGGACACGCCGAGCAGCCCCAGGGTCGTCGCCGCCGCGAGGAGCAGGAGACCCGATCGGTCTCGACCCCGGCTCGGGTGGAAGGACCGTGACCGCGGGAGGAGGTAGACGCCGGCGACCACGGCGATCACGCCGACCGGGACGTTGATGCCGAAGACCCAGCGCCAGCCCCAGGTGGAGACGAGCAGCCCGCCGACCGTCGGCCCGAGGGCGAGCCCGATGGCCTGCGCGGCCGCCTGTATGCCGAGGGCCGTGCGGGTCTTTCCCTCGGGCGCGCTCGTGACCACCAGGGCGACGCTGTTGGCCTGGAGCATCGCGGCCCCGACGCCCTGGACCACCCGGAAGACGATCAAGGTCGCCAGTGTCGGCGCGAGGCCGCACGCCGCCGACGCCGCCGTGAAGACGACGAACCCGTACAGGTAGAGCAGCTTGCGGCCGCGCGCGTCGGAGAGCCGCCCGACGGGGATCAGGAGCGCGGCGAGGGTCAGCAGGTAGGAGAGCGAGACCCACTGGACGGCGGCGAGCGACGTCCCGAACTCGACACCGAGCGGGCGGTACGTGAGCGTGACGATGCTCGCGTCGAGCTGACCCATGAACGCCCCGAAGCAGACCGTCGCGACGGCGAGCCACCAGGCGTGCGGCCACTCACGCACCCTCGCAGGGCGAGCACGTTCCTGGGTGAGCACATGAAGCGACACGGCAGGCTCCGATCAGGACGACGCCGCGGTCTGCGGGGTCTCCTCGTCCGTGGGGGTCGGTCCGATCGGCTGGTCGGGCTCGGGGTCGCCCGGTCGCGGTCGTCGGAGCACCAGGAACGCGACGGCGCCCAGGAACACGAGCAGGCTGGTCCAGTCGTTCAGCCGCAGGCCGAGGAAGTGGTTCGCGTGGTCGATCCGCAGGGCCTCGACCCAGGCGCGACCGACGGTGTACGCGGCGACGTACAGCGCGAACAGGCGGCCGCCGCGCAGCGCGAACCGCCGGCCGGCCCAGACGAGCAGGATCGCGACACCGATGTCCCACAGCGACTCGTACAGGAACGTGGGCTGGTACAGACCGATGTCGGGAGTGGCGAGGGGCCGGTGCGCCGGGTCGATCTCCAAGGCCCAGGGCAACGTCGTCGGCCCGCCGTAGAGCTCCTGGTTGAAGTAGTTGCCCCAGCGGCCGATCGCTTGTGCGAGGACGAGCCCCGGCGCGACCGCGTCGGCGAAGTCCGAGAGGCGGACCCCGCGACGGCGGCACCCGATGAGAGCGCCGACGGCACCGAGAGCGACGGCTCCCCAGATCCCCAGGCCGCCGTCCCAGATGTAGAGCGCCCTGATCGGCTGCTTGCCGGGAGCGAAGTACAGCTCGGGGTCGGTGATCAGGTGGTAGAGACGACCACCGACGATGCCGAACGGCACGGCCCAGAACACGATGTCCAGGACGTCGTCGGGGTTGCCGCCGCGCGCCGCCCACCGACGCTGCGTCCACCACGTCGCCACGGCGATCCCGGCCAGGATGCAGAGCGCGTACGCGCGGATCGGCACCGGTCCGATGTTCCAGACACCTTGGGACGGGCTGGGGATGGATGCGAAGATCATCGTTCCTCGTTCGTTCGGGGTCACCGCCGCCGGCCCTGTCTTGTCGGACAGCGACATGGTCGCACATCGACCTGACCGGCGTACCCTGGCGCCATGTCGGCCGGCACGGAGGATCACGCGGTGGCATCCGCGGTGCCGTCGGACGCAGGAGGTCTCGCCGAGGTCGTGACGCGGCTCCGCCGCGTCCTGCGCACCAGCATCCGCACCGACTACCCGTGGGAGTCGCTCCCGATGGCGCGGGTCGAGCTGCTCCTCGCCCTCGAGGAGCACCAGCCCGCGCGGGTCGGCGAGCTCGCCCGACGCCTGCGGCTCGCGCCGAACACGGTCAGCGGACTGGTCCAGGTGCTCGTGGAGACCGGGCTCGTGACCCGGGGACCGGACCCCTCGGACCGACGCGTCGCAGTGGTCGGGCTCACAGCCGCAGGCCGCATGCACCTCACCGACTGGGAGCTCGCCCATGAGCATCGCCTCGGCGGAGCGATGGAGAGGCTGACTGCCGAGGACCAGGCGAGCGTGGTGGCGGCTCTCCCGGCACTCAACCGCCTGGTCGACCGGCTCGTGGGTCACGACGCGGGCGACTCCTCGGCCTCGGTGCGATCCCTGAGCTCGCACGACGCGTGACGGCATGCGGCGGGCGTGGTGCCTGCCGCATGCCGTCATGGGAGTCGTCGCGTGCCGCCGGGGCCCAGCGCACCTCGCGGTGCCACTGAACCCGGCGCGACCGGGGTGGGTTCAGGCCTTCGCGGGCTGACCGGTCGCCGGGTTGAGGATGAGCGTGCGGGCGTGGCCGTCGTTCCGGTCCTCACCGGAGAACGAGAACATCGTGTTGAGCGACCCGGCCTTCTCGTCGAACGAGAAGTTGCCGATGCGGCCGGTCTTCCAGTTGTCCTCGATGAACTTCAGGATCGAGGACTGGTCGGTCACGCTGTGGTCCACGAAGTTCGCCTTGGCGTACGGCGAGATGACGAGCAGCGGCAGGCGCGGGCCGTAGCCGCAGCGGTCGAGGTAGCCACCGGCCACGTGGTCGGTGCTCGTGCCGCAGGTCCCGCCGGCCATGAGCGCGTCGTGCGCGGTGTCCGTCGACTGGTTGACGATCGGGCCCATCTGGTGGTCGTACCAGCCGTCGCTGTCGTCGTACGAGATGACCACAGCCGTGCTCTTCCAGTCCGGCGACTTCTGCAGCCGGTTGATCGTGTCGACGAGGAAGGTCTGCTCGTCGAGCGGCGTCGAGTAGCCCGCGTGGCCGTCCTGGTACGCGGCGGCCTTGAGGAAGCTGACGGCGGGCATGGACCTCGCGTCGACCGAGGCCCAGAAGTCGGTCAGGTCGTACTGGTGGTTGGCCGGGCCGGCGTGGCCGATCTCGGCGACCGAGGCGGGCCGGGTGTGGCTGAGGTTCGCGGTGCTCGAGAAGTACTGGAACGGCTCGTGGTGCGCGATGTAGTCCGTGCTCGTGACCCCGCCCGTGTCGGTGTGCTTCGCCGAGCAGTCGGCGAAACCGCCCTGGAACCAGCCCCAGCTCACGTTTTTGGCGTTGAGGAGGTCGCCGACGTTCTTGTTCTTCGGGTCGGTCGACGTCGTGACGTCACGCGAGTCGCACACGTCGCCCGCGGGCTGCGGGTCGCCGATCACCGAGCCGTTGGTCGTCACGGCGGGGGACGTCTGGGCGAAGCCGTGCGTCTGGCCCGAGATCAGGTTCAGGGCGCCCGGGGCCGACGGGCCGAACGTCGTCCCGTAGGAGTTGTCGCTCATGGCGAAGTGCTGGGCGTAGTTCCACATGGCCGTGACGGTGTTGCCGTCGTAGTAGCCCATGACGAGGCCCGGCCCCTTGCCGTAGTCGGTGCACGCGGCCGAGCCGCGGCCGACCGTCTCGACGAACTTGTCCATCAGGCCCGAGTCGAAGGCCTTCTGCTCGTCGGTGTACGAGTGGTCCTGGTCGCAGGTCTGCGCCTGGTCGCGGCCGAGGCGGAACGGGGCGACCGAGTTCGGGTTCGACGTGCCGAGCAGCGACCCGGTGAGCCCGTTGACGCTCGGGGTGTTCGCCGCGGCGGTGAAGCGCGGCTCGCCGGCCGGGTTGGCGGCGGTCGGGTACGTCGCGAAGTAGTGGTCGAACGACACGTTCTCCTGGTAGATGACGACCAGGTGCGTG
The DNA here is from genome assembly GCA_035531255.1 of Cellulomonadaceae bacterium. GTDB lineage: Bacteria > Actinomycetota > Actinomycetes > Actinomycetales > Cellulomonadaceae > JAJDFX01. The sequence continues at coordinate 7,494 of DATKTF010000475.1, read as the reverse complement.
ATCGGTGTCGCGGTCGCAGCCGTCGTCGGTCGCGACGGGCCGTCGTGGTGCTCCGAGGCGGAGGCGGAGGCGACGGACGATGCGGCGATCATGACCGTCGCGGCGGCGGCGGCGAGGGCGGGTGCCAGTCGATGGCGGGTGCGCGTCACAGGGAGCTCCTCAGCAGATGGACAGAGAACTGGGACCAAAGTCCCAGACGTGACGACCGTGCCACCGGTGGCGGTCAGGCACCACCAACGGAGGTCGACGACGAGGGGGCGAGCCGGTGAACGTCCCCGTCGCCCGTTGCGTGCCGGAGTCGAGACGCTGTCCGTCGCCGCAGGTCGCGCGCGGTTTCACGGGGGGTCCTCGGTCCTGTGTCGGGGCGTCTCCCGTGGGTACAGTGAAGCCATCACGGCGGTGGGGCTCGCCTTCAACCGCGGCACCGAGGCCGCCAACAGTCCCTGGTTCTCCACGAGGGTGGCGGCTGCCGTGACACAGGGGCAGCCTCCACGTCCAGCCGGTTGGACGTCTCGTGGTCACGCGCCACCCAGAGCGGGCGGTGCGACGAGAAGGGACGCCTCATGGCGACGAACGGATCGGCCTTCACCCTGACCCACCTGACCGCGCTGGAGATCCTGGACTCACGCGGCAACCCGACCCTGCAGGTCGACCTCGCCCTGGGGTCTGGCGCGACCGGACGCGCAGGCGTCCCCTCGGGCGCGTCGACCGGCAGCCGCGAGGCCGTCGAGCTCCGTGACGGCGACCTCGCGAGGTACGGCGGCAAGGGCGTCACGGGCGCGGTCGACCACGTCAACGGCGAGCTGAGCGAGCTGCTCCGGTCGCGCTCGTGGGAGAGCCTCGCGGAGGTCGACCAGGCGATGATCGACGCCGACGGCACGCCCACCAAGGCGCGGCTCGGGGCCAACGCGATCGTCGGCGTGTCGATGGCGCTCGCGCGGGCGCTGTCCGTGGGCGGGGAGCTCTTCACCTACCTGACCCCGAACGGGGTCACCCCACGGCTGCCGGTGCCGCACTTCAACGTCCTCAACGGCGGTGCGCACGCACCGAACTCGCTGGACTTCCAGGAGTTCATGATCGCGCCGATCGGCGCGCCGTCCCTTCCCGAGGCCGTGCGCGCGGGCGCCGCGGTGTACGCGAAGCTGCGCGGGCTGCTCCAGGCCGCCGGTTTCGCCACCGGGCTCGGCGACGAGGGTGGCTTCGCTCCGGACATCACGCGTCCCGAGGACGTGCTCGCGCTGCTCGTCCAGGCCATCGAAGGGGCCGGCTACACCCCGGGCCCGACGGGGGTCGCGATCGCGCTCGACCCGGCAGCGAGCGAGTTCTACCGTGACGGTGCCTACCACGTCGCCGGCGAGACCCTGAGCAGTGCCGACATGATCGAGCGCTACGCCGCGATGGTGCAGGACTACCCCGTCTGGTCGATCGAGGACGGTCTGGCCGAGGGCGACTGGGACGGCTGGGAGGCGCTGACCGCTCGCCTCGGCGGGACGACCCAGATCGTCGGCGACGACATCTTCGTGACCAACCCGGCGATCATCACCGAGGCGATCGGTCGGCACGTCGGGAACTCGGCGCTCATCAAGCTCAACCAGATCGGGTCGGTGACCGAGACGCTCGAGGCGATGCGGTTGTGCCGCGAGGCGGGCTACACGCAGATGGTCTCGCACCGCTCGGGAGAGACGGCGGACAGCTTCATCGCGGACCTCACCGTGGCGACCGGCTGCGGTCAGCTCAAGTCCGGCGCACCCGCGCGCGGCGAGCGGGTCGCCAAGTACAACCGGCTCCTGGAGATCGCGGCGGGGTACCCGCTGGCGTTCGGGCTCGCCGAGCGCCGCTGACCCGACGAGCACCACTGACGAGGCCTCGCGCTCCCGGCTCGAGCGCGAGGCCACGTCGGCCGCGGACGTCTTGTCATGCCGCTCTCCATCGATGTAACCTGCGGCGTCGCGGCGCGGGAGCCGACGTCGTGCGGGCATCGACCGATCGAGAGCGGGGCATCGTGGCCACGACCATGCGAACCGTGGCGCTCGCGGCGGGCGTGTCGATCAAGACCGTCTCCAACGTCATCAACGACTACCCGCACATCCGCGAGGACACCAGGCAGCGCGTCCTCGAGGTGATCGAGACGCTCGGGTACCAGCCGAACCTCTCCGCGCGCGGCCTCCGGTCGGGGCGCACCGGGGCGATCAGCCTGGTCATCCCGGACCTCCGCAACGTCTACTTCGCCGAGCTGGCGGACTCGGTCATGACCGCCGCCGCGAAGCGGGGCCTGGTCGTGATGATCGAGCAGAGCGGCGGTGATCGGGAGCGAGAGCTCGAGATCCTCCGGGGCCCACGGATGCGGATGGTCGACGGGATCCTGTACAGCGTCCTGGCGCTCGGGCAGGAGGACGCCGACCTCGTGGACGTCCCGACACCGGTCGTGCTCCTGGGTGAACGGATCTTCGGCGGTCCCACGGACCACGTGACGATGAAGAACGTCGAGGCCGCGCGCGCCGCGACCGAGCACATGCTCGCGACGGGGCGTCGACGGATCCTCGCGTTCGGTGCGCACGAGGATGAGGTCATCGGCTCGGCCGGCCTGCGGCTGAGGGGGTTCCGGCAGGCGTTCGACGCGGCCGGGCTGCACCACGACGACGCCCTCGTCGTCAACGTCGGCAACTGGCATCGCGGCGACGGCGCCGAAGCGATGCGTGCGGTCCTGGCCTCCGGCCTCGAGTTCGACGCGGTCGTCGCGTTCAACGACGCGATCGCGCTCGGTGCGATGCGTGTGATGCAGGAGGCGGGCCTGCGGATACCCGACGACGTCGCGGTGATCGGGTTCGACAACATCGAGGAGACCCGCTACTCGCTCCCGACCCTCTCGACGATCGACCCCGGTCGGGAGGAGATCGCCGAGACCGCCGTACGACTTCTCATCGAGCGCATCAACGGCTCCGAGGAGAAGATCGCCCCGCGCGAGATCGAGGTCGACTTCCGTGTGATCCAGCGGGAGTCGAGCACCGTTACGGTTCTGTAACCCATTCTTCGGCAGACGGAGAGGTTTCGGTCTTGACATCGTAGAAATCGTCTGGGTACTGTCGTTTACAACGATGTAGAAGCGAACGTGAAAAGGGGATCCCGACGGGACCTCGTTCGTTCGTCGACCTGCTCAGAGAAGAGAAGTCACACCCGCGCCGCGGTCTTCTGGCGACGCGGGACGGATTCGCACGCAATGGCGCGCCTTCACGGCACGCATGGCAATCCTCGCGTCGTGTCGATTCGTTGACGAATCGCACGACCGATGACGCCACCACGCTCAGACAACGAAGTCCGATCGAAGGGATCACTGTGAAGAAGTCACGTGTCGCGGCGGCATTCTCCGCCGTCGCCATCGCTGCCGGGCTGGCCGCGTGCAGTGGTGGAGGCGGGTCCACGTCCAGCACCGGCGCTGCGGGAACGAGCCCCAAGCTGACCAACTGCACCAACAAGATGATGAACGACGCCCCGCAGGTCTCCGTGTGGGCCTGGTACCCCAACATGGCGACCGTCGTCGACAACTTCAACAAGGCGCACACCGACGTCCAGGTCTGCTGGACCAACGCCGGTCAGGGTGGCGACGAGTACACGAAGGTCCAGACGGCGATCTCCGCCGGCAAGGGTCTCCCGGACGTCGTGATGCTCGAGGCCGACCACCTCTCGAGCTACGAGATCCAGAACGCCCTCGTGGACATCAGCAAGTACGGCGCGGACAAGGTCAAGGGCAACTTCTCCGCCGGCGCGTGGAAGGACGTCTCGCAGGGCAGTGCCGTGTACGCGGCCCCGGTCGACGGCGGCCCGATGGCGCTCATCTACCGCACCGACGTGTTCGCCAAGTACGGCATCACCACACCGCCTGCGACCTGGGCCGAGTACGAGGCCGACGCGCAGAAGGTCAAGGACGCCGGCGGACCCGTGTTCGGCGACCTCGGGTCCAACGTCCCTGCCGTCATGATGGCGCTCCAGATCCAGAAGGGCGCGACGCCGTTCGGCTACGACCTGAGCAACCCGAAGAAGCTCACCGTCAACCTGGCCGACCAGTCGTCGAAGGACGTCCTGGACTACTGGGCGGGCCTCGTCAAGAAGGGACTTGTGGGAACCGAGGACCAGTTCACGACCGACTACATCTCCGGTGTCGTCAGTGGCAAGTACGCGACGTACGTGTCGGCAGCCTGGGCGCCGGGGTACCTGACCGGAGCCGGCGTGGGCAAGGGGGCCTCGAGCGGCGTCTGGGCCGTCGCGCCGCTGCCGCAGTGGGACCCGTCCAACCCGGTCTCGGTCAACTGGGGCGGTTCGGCGTTCGCCGTCACCTCGCAGGCGACGGACAAGGCGTTGGCCGCGGAGGTCGCTCTCGGCCTGTACGCCGACCCGGCCTCCCTGGAGGACGGCTGGAAGTCGCAGACGATCTTCCCGCTCAACCAGTCGGTGCTGAAGTCCGACGCCTTCATCAACAACACGTCCGAGTTCTTCAGCGGTCAGACGGCCAACAAGGACGTCTACATCCCGGCTGAGAACGCGTACAAGGGCATGGTGTACGCGCCGATCACCGTGTACTACTACGCCCAGCTGCAGGCCGAGCTGGTCAAGGTCAACGCCAAGCAGATCAGCGGTGCCGATGCGGCTGCCGAGCTCCAGGCGAACATCGTGAAGTACGCCAAGGGTCAGGGATTCACGGTGACCGGGTAGCGCCCAGCGCGACCGACGCGGTCACGGACCGGTCCCGGGGGCGGCATGCTCCCGGGACCGGACCCCCACCCACCACGACACGGAGGACTGGCGCATGTCAGACGCTTCAGCGATCGCGGCGACGTCGCCGCGGACCGCGACCACCGCACGGGGCGCCCGGGGTCGGCCTGGTCGCGGCTCGAGCCTGCGACGGCGGTCGGCCACCGGGTGGCTCTTCATCGGGCCGTTCGCTCTCATCTATCTGCTCTTCCTGGTGGCTCCCCTCGCCTACGCGTTCTACCTGAGCCTGTTCAGCAAGGGGTTGGCGACCGGCACGGTCTACGCCGGGCTGGGGAACTACGTCACGGCGTTCACGGACCCGTCGTTCCTCAAGGGCGTGTGGTTCGTGCTCACGTTCGCCGTGGTGCTGATCCCCGTCCAGATGGCGATCTCGCTCGCCGTCGCCCTCGTGCTCGACGCGATCACGACGCGTTTCGCACGCTTCGCCCGGCTCATGGTCTTCCTGCCGTATGCGATACCGGCGGTCATCGGCGCATTGATGTGGGGATTCCTCTACAGCCCGACATTCGGCCCGCTCCAGCAGCTCTTCGACCTCTTCGGTCAGCAGGCGCCCTTCCTTCTGGGGCCGTCGCACGTGTTCGGCGGCCTCATGAATGTCGTGGTCTGGCAATGGGCCGGTTACTACATGATCATCATCTACGCCGCGCTCCAAGGAATTGACACCTCGATCTACGAGGCGGCGAAGATCGATGGCGCCAATTCCTGGCAGCTCGCATTCCGGATCAAGATCCCGCTCGTCGGCTCCGCGCTCGTGCTCATTCTCGTGTTCGCGCTCATCGGCACGCTCCAGTTCTTCACGGAACCGCAGATCCTGCGGCTCGTGTCGAACGGCACGATCACGCCGGACTTCACGCCGAACATCTACGCGTACAACCAGGCGTTCTCCTACGCGAACTTCAACTATGCGTCGGCGATCTCATTCGCTCTCGGCATCGTCGTGTTCATCGCGGTCTACGTGTTCCTCTTCTTCACTCGCAAGCGCGGGAGCTTCCTCTCATGACCACTGCACGCATCGCCACGCCGCGACCCGCGAGCGGACGGTCCGCGCAGCGGCGCGTGCCTCTGCGCCCCGCCCGGCGGATCATCCCGTACCTGTTCCTCGGCACCCTCGTCGTGTACTTCCTGACCCCGATCTGGTGGCTCTTCGTCGCGAGCACCAAGGACGTCTCCGGGCTGTTCAACGGGAGTGCGGGTGCGCTGTGGTTCGACAAGAACTTCGCGCTCGGCGCGAACCTCAGCGAGCTGTTCACCTACGACGGCGGGATCTACCTGCGCTGGCTGGGCAACTCGCTGTTCTACGCGCTCGCCGGCGGCGTCGGCGCGACGGTCCTCGCGGTGCTCGCGGGGTACGGCTTCGCGAAGTACCGCATCTGGGGACGCAACTTCTTCTTCGCGCTGCTTCTCGGGTCGGTCATGGTGCCGCTGACTGCCCTCGTGATCCCCACGTTCGTGCTGCTCTCCGGTCTCAACCTCACGGACACGATCTGGGCGGTGATCCTCCCCTCCCTGCTCAACCCCTTCGGCGTGTACCTCATGCAGGTGTACACGGCGGACGCCGTCCCGGACGAGCTGCTCGACGCCGCTCGGGTCGACGGGGCCGGTGAGTTCCGCACCTTCTTCCGGGTGGCGCTCCCACAGCTCCGACCGGCGTTCATCACGGTCATGCTGCTCTCCGTCGTCGCGTCGTGGAACAACTACTTCCTGCCGCTCGCGATGCTGTCCAACACGAACCTGTTCCCGATCACGGTCGGGCTCGGTCTCTGGCAGGGCCAGGCGTCCGCGAACAACAGCGGCGGCCACTCGCTCTGGGGCCTGATCATCGTCGGCTCGCTGGTCTCGGTGATCCCGCTCGTGATCGCGTTCCTCTCGATGCAGAAGTACTGGCGTGGCGGTCTGGCCGTCGGCGCCCTCAAGTAGCAGCGCGCGCCGACGGCACCGTTCGGCGTCGTCCCCCGCTGTGTCCCGCTCGACCACGCCCGTCTCCGAAGGATGCCCATGCCTGCCGCACGTCTCACCATCGATCCCGCCTTCACCGTCGGCGCCGTCAACCGCCGCCTCTTCGGCTCGTTCGTCGAGCACCTGGGGCGTTGCGTGTACGACGGGATCTACGAGCCCGGGCACCCGGCCGCGGACGCGGAGGGCTTCCGCACCGACGTGATCGACCTGGTCAAGGAGCTCGGCGTCTCCACGATCCGCTACCCGGGCGGCAACTTCGTGTCCGGGTTCCGGTGGGAGGACAGCGTCGGGCCGCGCGAGCAGCGCCCGCGGCGGCTCGACCTCGCATGGCACTCGACCGAGACCAACGAGATCGGCCTGCACGAGTTCGCGTCGTGGCTCGAGAAGGTCGGCAGCGAGCTCATGCTCGCGGTCAACCTGGGCACCCGCGGCACGCTCGAAGCGCTCGACCTCCTGGAGTACACCAACATCGCCTCCGGCAGCGCATGGTCGGACCAGCGGATCACGAACGGCCGACAGGACGCGTTCGGGATCGGCATGTGGTGCCTCGGCAACGAGATGGACGGCCCGTGGCAGCTCGGTCACCGGTCCGCGGACGACTACGGCAAGCTCGCGTCCCAGACGGCCAAGGCGATGCGACAGCTCGACCCGTCGGTCGAGCTCGTCGTGTGCGGGTCGTCGAGCGCGCACATGCCGACGTTCGGTGAGTGGGAGCGGGTGGTCCTGACCCACAGCTACGAGGACGTCGACTACATCTCGTGCCATGCCTAC
>DATKTF010000474.1:0-2822 GCA_035531255.1 Cellulomonadaceae bacterium | reverse complement strand
TCGAGGACCTCGGACCACAGGTACGAGTAGTACGCCGCGGCGTACCCGCCGGCGAACACGTGGGTGAAGTACGTGGACCGGTATCGCGGCGGGATGGTCGGCAGCGCGACGCCGGCGCGGGAGAGCGCCCGCTCCTCGAATCCGGCGACATCGTCGGGCTCCGCCGGGACCTCGTCGGGTCCGAGCCTGTGCCACGCCTGGTCCAGGTGGACGGCCGCGAGGTGCTCGGTGGTCGTGAAGCCCGCGTCGAGCACCTGGGAGGACACGAGGGCGTCGGCCATCGCCGCCGGCAGCGGTTCGCCGGTGAGGTGGTGCACGGCGTAGGAGCGGACGAGGGCAGGGTCCCGGGCCCACATCTCGTTCACCTGCGACGGGAACTCCACGACGTCGCGCGGAACGTTCGTCCCGGACTGCGACGGGTACCGGACGTCGGACAGCAGGGCGTGCAGCGCGTGGCCGAACTCGTGGAACAGGGTCTCGACCTCGTCGACGGTCAGCAGCGTCGGCTCACCGTCACGAGGCCGGGCGATGTTGAGGGTGTTGATCACCACCGGGCGGGTGCCGAGCAGGTGGCTCTGGTCCACGAGACTGTCCATCCACGCGCCCCCGCGCTTGGAGTCGCGCGCATACAGGTCGGCGAGGAAGAGACCCACCCCTCGACCGTCCGCCGAGCGGACCTCGTAGACGCGCACATCCGGGTGGTAGCCGACGAGGTCGGTGCGGTGCTCGAACGTCAACCCGTACAGGTCGCTCGCCGCGCGGAACACCCCCTCGTGCAGGACCCGATCGAGCTCGAGGTACGGCCGGAGCCGGGAGTCGTCGACCTCGAACCGTGCGGACCGGTCGCGCTCCGCGTAGTACGTCCAGTCCCATGCCTCGAACGAGGCGGCCGGGTCGTCGGCAGCCAGAGCTGCCGCCCGCACCGTCGCGTCCACGCGCACGCGGTCGACAGCCCGCGCCGTGAGCCGCGCGAGCATCTCCTCGACCGCCCCGACCGACCCTGCGGTTCCTTCGTCGGCCACGTAGGCGGCGTGGTGCGGGAAGCCGAGCAGTCGGGCTCGCTCGGCGCGCGCCCGCACGAGCGCGAGGAGAGTCGGGCGGGTGTCGCGGACGACGGGGTCGCCGGCTGTGCCCACCGTGCCCACGGTGCCCACGGTGCCCGGCATGCCGCGAGCACCCGAGCCACGCGAGACCGACGCGTGGTGCACGCGCTCCCTGAGCGGCCTGTGCTCGAGGAGGGCGACGACCGGTTGCTGCGTCGGCAGACGCAGGTCGAGCAGGTACGCCCCGCGGTGCCCGCGCTGCTCTGCCGCCCGCGCAGCAGAGTCGATGAGATCCGCCGGAAGGCCGGCGAGCTCGGCACGATCGTGGACGAGAACCGCGCCCGCGTTGCCCGCCGCGAGGACCTCGCGACCGAACGTCGCCTCCAGCACGGAGATCGTCTGGTTCAGGGCACGGAGTCGGTCCTGCGCGTCTGCGGCCAGCCGCGCGCCGGCTCGCGTCGCGTCGCGACGACGCGTGTGCAGCAGCCAGGCGGCGTCCGGAGCGAGCTCGACGGTGCCGTCATCCGCGGCGCGTTGGAGTGCGTCCAGGCGGCCGAGCAGTCGGGGGTCGAGCCCGATCGCGTCCTCATGGGCGGCGAGCAGCGGCGCGACCTCCTCCTCGATCGCATCCAACCCGACGGTCGCGTCGGCCCCGTGCCGGGCGAAGAACACCGCAGCCGTGCGCCGCAGGAGACCCCCGGCGCGCTCGAGCGCGTCCAGCGTGTTCTCGGCCGTGGGGGGTGCCGGATCGGCGAGGATCGTCTCGATCTCGGCACGTTCCTGTGCCATCCCCGCGTCGAACGCCGGGCGGAAGTGCTCATCGCGCACCGCGCCGAAGTCCGGCAGGCCGTAGGGCAGCGGCGACGCGGCCGCGAAGGGGTTCTGCGGGTCGAGTCCCGGGTCGCTCACGCTGCCATCATGCCCGCCGCCGCCGGCGCGCGACCGTCAGCGAGCGGTACCGGACCCGCGGCGATCGGCGAACCTGCTGTGCCGACGGCCGTAGGCGAGGTAGATCACGAGGCCGATCGCCATCCAGACGAGGAATCTCAGCCAGGTCTCGACCGGCAGGTTGAGCATCAACCACCCGCATGCCAGCACGCCGAGCACCGGGACGACCGGGACCCCCGGGGTACGGAACGCCCGCGGCAGGTCGGGTCGGGTACGACGGAGCACGAGCACCCCGAGGCACACCACGACGAAGGCGAACAGCGTCCCGATGCTGACGAGCTTGGACAGCGCGTCGAGAGGGACGAACCCCGCCAGCGCCGCCACCGCGACGGCGATCACCGCGATGTTGAGCCACGGGGTTCCGAAGCGGGGGTGCACGCGCGCGAGACCGCTCGGCAGGAGGTGGTCGCGCGACATCGCGAACAGCACCCGCGACTGCCCGAGGATGAGCACGAGGATCACGGAGGTGATGCCGGCGACGGCACCGAGCGAGATGACGGTCGACGCCCAGGTCACCCCCACCTTGTTGAAGGCCTCGGCGAGCGGCGCGGCGGTGTTGAGCTGGCCGTACGGCACCATCCCGGTGATCACGGCGGACACCGCCATGTAGAGCACGGTGCAGATCGCGAGCGAGCCCAGGATCCCGCGCGGAAGGTCACGTTGCGGCGAGATGGTCTCCTCGGCGGTGGTCGCGACGATGTCGAACCCGATGTACGCGAAGAACACGACCGAGGCCGCCGCGACGATCCCGAACCACCCGAACGAGGTCGGCTCGAGCCCGAGGAACGCCTGGACGATCGGCTCGCTGAGCGTGCCGCCCGGAGCGCCACC
>DATKTF010000473.1:0-3944 GCA_035531255.1 Cellulomonadaceae bacterium | reverse complement strand
TAGCCGCCGTGGCCGTCCGGGACCGAGTGGGCCTCGTCGTCGACCACGTCGGCGCCGATGCCGGGCAGCGCCCGCTGGGCGGAGCCGGGCTTGGCCGTCGTCACGCCGGGGAGCGGGCTGATCATGATCGCGCCGGTCTCCGTCTGCCACCACGTGTCGACGATCGGCGTACGGTCGCCGCCGATCACGCGCCGGTACCAGATCCAGGCCTCGGGGTTGATCGGCTCCCCGACGCTGCCCAGCACGCGCAGCGACGAGAGGTCGTGAGCAGCGGGGTACTCCTCGCCCCACTTCATGCAGGTCCGGATCGCCGTCGGTGCCGTGTACAGGATCGAGACACCGTACTTCGCGATGATCTCCCACCAACGACCACGGTGCGGGGTGTCCGGGGTCCCCTCGTAGATGACCTGGGTCGCACCGTTGGTCAACGGTCCGTACACGATGTACGAGTGCCCGGTGACCCAGCCGACGTCGGCGGTGCACCAGTAGACGTCGGTCTCGGGCTTGAGGTCGAACACGTTGAGGTGCGTGAACGCGGTCTGGGTCAGGTATCCGCCCGTCGTGTGGAAGATGCCCTTCGGCTTCCCCGTGGTCCCCGACGTGTAGAGGATGAACAGCGGGTGCTCGGCCTCGACGTCCACCGGCGTGTGCTGGTCGCTCGCGGCCTCGAGCGCCTCGTGCCACCAGACGTCCCGTCCCTCCTGCCACGCGACGTCCTGGCCGGTGCGGCGCACGACGAGCACCGACCGGACGATCGAGCCGGCCTCCTTGGTGAGCGCCTCGTCCACGGCAGGCTTGAGTGCGCTCGGTGCACCCCGGCGGTACCCGCCGTCGGCGGTGATCACCGTCGTGGCCTGGGCGTCGACGATCCGGGAGTTGAGCGCCTCGGCGGAGAAGCCGCCGAAGACGACCGAGTGCGGCGCGCCGATGCGTGCGCACGCGAGCATCGCGATGACGGCCTCCGGGATCATCGGCAGGTAGATCGCGACGCGGTCACCCGTCCGGACCCCGAGGGCGACCAGCGCGTTGGCTGCGCGCGAGACCTCGCGCTGCAGGTCCGCGTAGGTGAGCGTCCGGGTGTCTCCGGGCTCCCCCTCGAAGTTGATCGCGACGCGGTCGCCGAGGCCTGCCTCGACGTGCCGGTCGACGGCGTTGTAGCAGGCGTTGAGCCGGCCGTCGGCGAACCACCGGGCGACCGGCGCCTTCGACCAGTCCAGGACCTCGGTGAACGGCGTCGACCACGAGACGAGGTTCCGGGCCTGCTCGGCCCAGAAACCCAGGCGGTCGGCAGCCGCCCGCTCGTAGACATCGGCGTGGACATTGGCCTGGGCTGCGAACTCGGCGGACGGCGGGAAGCGCCGCTCCTCCGTGAGCAGGTTCTCCAGGTCTCGGGACGACTCTTCGGTCACAGATACCTCCGGCGCAGCGACGACGATGCGAATGGGGCGAGACGTGTAGGACGAAGGTCCTTCGTGCACTCTAGTCGCGTGATCGCCGTGCCTGGTGCCGGATCCCGATCCCGATCGGGATCCGCGGGGGCGGGATCAGGTCGCGGGAGACGTCGCTGCCGCCGTCAGCCGGCCGTGCCGTCGACCCGTCCGGCGCGCGACGGCGATCGCGACGCCCGCCGCGAGGAGCAGGACGCCGAGGAGCAGGACCACCCCGCTCACTCCTTGGAGGTCGAGCTGGCCGACCGTCAGCGCGTTCGCGTCGGTCCGGAAGACCCGCAGGACCTCGGTGTACGCGCGCTCGGGGACGACGAGGAACGTGAGGCCGGCCGCGGTGACGAGAACGCCGGCCGTGATCGGGACGGCTGCGGTCCAGACGCCGAGCAGGACCACGCAGATCAGCAGGAGTGCGCCCAGTGCCACGAGCGTCGTCCCGAGGGCGTCGATCCACGCGGTCTGCGGCGGTGCGTACGCGAGGGCGATCCGCGACTCACCGAGACCGGCGACGAGCACGGCGACGGGCCCGAGGACCAGTCCGAGGAGAATTCCGAGGAGATGCCCACCGAACCCGACGCGGCGTGGCGGCACGACGGCGGGGAAGACGTCCCCCTCCGGCCCCGACGGAGCGGGCGGCACGAGGTCCGGGTCCGGCGCCGGCCCGGACGCCGGCAGCGGTACCGGCCCGGCACCCGTCACGCCGACGACGACGTCGCGCCGGTGAGCGGCGTCGTCGGACTGCTCGCCCGGGTCCGTCGGAGCCGGGTGCGGGCTCACGCTCACCCCGCCGGGCTCCGGGGGAGTCGGATGTGCGCGCTCGGCCACATGGGCTGCCCGCGCGGCGCGCGTCTCGGCGCCGAGAGTGGCGCCTGGCGGGGTGACGACCGGCGGGTTGGTGAGGGGCGGTGTCTCCAGGGGGAGTGCCGTGCCAGGTCGGGCGGGGAGGGGCGGGGCGTCAGCCGGATCGACTGGCGCGGGAGTCGGGTCGGCGGGGCCGGGGACGGCCTGGTCGTCGGTACTCATCGAGGCTCCTCTGGTGGGCGGTGCGACGGCAGCCGCCACGGTCGAGCGCGGCCGCTCACTCCACCGTAGGGCCCACGAGGGGTGCACGCGCGTGCGCCGACACGCCGGACGTCTGCCGGCGGTGCGGCGGCGTCGAGCTCGCACGCCCGCTCGGGACCGTGCTGCGTCCCGGAGGCCGTGCGGCGGCGTCGGCCCTACGCGACGGTCGCGGACACCCGGGCGTCGTCCGCGACCACGGCCTCGTCGGACGACGCTGCGTCGTCCGACGGTGCGGTGTCGATCGAGGCCGGTGCGCTCGTGAACCAGCCGGCGGCGACCGCGAACGCGACCCCGACGAAGATCGCGCCACCGACCAGGTTGCCCGTCCCGACCACGAGCATGTTCCGACCGAACTGCGCCCAGCTGGTCTGCGGGAGCCCACCGAGGAGACCCAGCCCGAACGTCGTCATGTTCGCGACGACGTGCTCGAAGCCCGAGGTGATGAACGCGAGCAGGCACCAGAAGATGACGGCGAGCTTCGCGCCCTCGCTCTTCAGGCGGGCGGCGGCCCAGATGGCGAGGCAGACGAGCATGTTGCAGAGGACGCCGCGCCAGAACAGCTGGGTGTCGGTCTCGGCCGCCTTGTGCTCGAGCAGCGAGGCGATCATCTTCCCGCCCGGGGTCCCGGGTGCGAGGACACCGCTCGCGTCGACCATCGCGGCGAACACGAAGGCGCCGAGCATGTTCCCGACGAACGAGAAGCCGAGCGTCCCGCCGGCACGTCCCCACGAGATCGAGCGGCCGAGCGCTCCCTGGGTCAGCGTCATCATGTTCGAGGTCGCGAGCTCGCCGCCGGCGGCGACCACGAGCGTGAGCGCGACACCGAACACGAGCCCTGACACGAGCTTGGACCACGGGGACCCGACCGCGTCGAGCGGCCCCGCGGCGCTGACCATGAGCACCACGGCGATGCCGATGAACGATCCGGCGAGCATCGCCTGGACGAGGTACGGCAGCGGCCGCGAGGTGGAACCGGCCTTCTTCTGGGCGGTCGCCACCTGGGCGGTCAGGGTCTCGGGGAGTGTCAGCACGGGGTCCATCGTCAGGTGCGGGGCGTGGGTGCCCGTGGGACCAAGGGCGGCCCGCACCCCCGTCCACGTGTGAGTCTCACCACCCCGTCGCCGGACGTCGCCCGTGTCGCGTGCCGACCCGGGCGAAGGGAGAGTCGAGGGAGAGGGGCAGGAGACACCGGGTCGCTCCGCGCGTCAGCCGTTCCGGATCATGTCGTGCAGCCTCGAGGTCTGCTCCTGCACGGCGTTCATGGCCGAGAGGACCTTCGACGTCTGGTTCGAGGTGTCACGGGTGCCGTCTGCGATGGTTCCGATCGCCCGGGCGATCTCTGCCGTCACCGCAGACTGCTCCTCGATCGCCGACGAGACGGTCGCCTGGCTCTCGCTGATTCGCGTGATGAGCTCCTCGATACGGACGAGGGCCTGG
>DATKTF010000472.1:0-5876 GCA_035531255.1 Cellulomonadaceae bacterium | reverse complement strand
GAGATCACGGACCCGACGCCGGACGCCGTGCTGAGCGCGCTCCGGTCGCTCGGCGCCGACGACGTCCGCGGGGACCACCACGTCGACCGCCGGCTGGCCCCCGCGACCGCCGGGACGGACCTCTGATGGGCCGGGTCGCGCTGCGCGGGATCCGGGCGCACCTCGTCCGGTTCCTGCTGTCGGTCCTCGCCGTCACTCTCGGGGTGGCGTTCGTCGCCGGCACGTTCTCCCTGCGCACGATGCTCTCGTCGACGTTCTCCGGGATCATCGACTCCGCCATGGTCGGTGACGCGTACGTCCGGGGCAGCGAGCCTGCGTCCACCGGTGGACCGAACGGCACCCAGGTCGGTGAGGTGCGGACGACCATCTCGACGGACCTCGCGAGTGCCATCGACGCGGTGCCCGGCGTGCGGATGGCGCTGCCGGACATCAGTGGACCCATCGTCCTGGTCGGCGCCGACGGGACGGCCGTGACCAGCACGCAGGCTCCGAGCTTCGCGACCGCGCTGTACCCGCAGGACGACAGCACCAGGATCTCCGCAGGCCGCGCGCCGCACGGGCCGGGCGAGATCGCGATCGAGTCCGCGACGCTCGCGGCCTCCGGTCTGCACGTGGGTGACCGCACGACGGTCGTCGTCGGCGGCGCGCTCCGCACCGTGACGGTCGTCGGCGAGGTCGCGATGGGCGCGCCGATGGCGGGGGCCACGATCACCTTCGTCGACGTCGCCACCGCGACGGCCGCCTACGCGCCCGACGGGCAGGTCTCGACGATCACCGTGCTCGGTGAGCCCGGGATCTCCGAGCGGACCCTCGTCGACCGGATCGCCCCGGTCGTCGGCGCGACGGCCGAGGTGGTCACCGGCGAGGCGATGCGTGCGGAGTCGCGTGCGAGCATCGAGACGATGCTCGGCTTCGTCACGACGTTCCTGATGATCTTCGCGGCGATCTCGCTGTTCGTCGGGGCGTTCATCATCGCGAACACCTTTGCGATGTCGGTGCGTCAGCGGATGCGCGAGTTCGCCCTCCTGCGTGCCGTCGGAGCCTCCCCGCTGCAGGTCTTCGCGTCGATCCTGACCCAGGCGGCGGTCGTGGGGCTCCTCGGATCGGCCCTCGGCATCGGCGCCGGGCTCGGCCTCGTCTCGATGCTCCGCGTCGTGTTCGAACGCATGGGCATGGACCTCTCCGGCTCGATCCCGCTCGACGCGTCCACGGTCGTGACCTCTCTCGTCGTCGGCACCGTCGTCAGCATCGCCGCGGCGGCCCTGCCCGCCCGGAGGGCCGCGCTCACTCCCCCGGTCGAGGCCATGCGCGACGACGTCGTCGTCCACGAACGGTCGCTGCGCGTCCGAGCGCTCGTCGGCGGCGCGCTCGTGGTCGGGGGTCTGGCGAGCCTCGTCGTCGCCGTGACCGATGCGGAGGCCGACGGCAGCGCCCTGATCGGCGGTGCGGCGATCGGCCTCGTGCTCGGGATGCTGCTGCTGGCGCCCGTGATCGCCCGGAGCGTCCTCGGGGTGCTCTCCGCGGTGTTCGTCGTCGCCGTCAAGCCGTTGGGGCGGCTCGCGCGGGGCAACGTCACGCGCAACCCGCGTCGTACCGCGAGCACGGCCGGCGCCCTGATGATCGGCATGGCGCTGGTGGGCGCGGCGTCGACGCTCGCGGCGTCGACCCAGGCGTCGACCCGAACGGTCGTCGCGAACGAGATGCGCGCCGACTTCCTGATCCAGTCGGCGACCGGCGCGGTCCCGTCCGGAGCCGTCGCCGCGATCGACGGGCTCGCGTCGGTGTCCCACGCCGACGCGCTGTCGTTCGCGTCCGCCCTGGTCACCACCGGCGGAACGACCCCGACGAGCGCGGACTCGACGTCGCTCGTCGGTGCACCGGCCGCGGCGTTCGGGCGCTCGCTCGAGGTCTCGACCGTCGCCGGCACGCTCGACTCGCTGCGGTCGGGGGACGTGGCGGTGCAGAAGACCGCGGCCAAGGACCACGGCTGGACGGTCGGCGACGTGCTGACCTTCACGACGGACACGGGAGCCACGACCGCCACGATCGGCGCGGTGATCGACTCGAAGGCGCTCGGTGTCCCGGTGGTGGTCCCGGACTCGCTCGCGGCGCGACTCGTCCCGGCGTCGAAGCAGCAGGTCGACACCGTGTTCGTCACCCCGGCGCCGGGCGTCACGCCGGAGCAGCTGCGGGCCGACCTCGTCGGAGCGGCCAAGCCGTACGTCGTCCTGTCGGTGCTCGACCAGAAGGACTTCGCGTCGCAGCTCGCCGACCAGGTCAACCAGGTGCTCGTGATCCTCTACGCGCTGCTGGGCCTGTCGGTCGTGATCGCGATCCTCGGGATCGTCAACACGCTCGCCCTGTCCGTCATCGAGCGCACGCGTGAGATCGGGCTGATGCGCGCGGTCGGTCTGGGCCGCCTGCAGCTCGCCGGCATCATCACGATCGAGTCGGTGCTCACGGCGCTGTTCGGGACGGCCGTCGGCGTGACGATCGGGGTCGTCCTCGCCTCGGCGCTGCCGACCGTGCTCGCCGACTCCGGCCTCACCACGCTGGTGATCCCGTGGGCCCAGCTGGCCTGGATGCTCGCGCTCGCGGCGGCCGTCGGTGTCCTGGCGGCGGTGTGGCCCGCGATCCGGGCCGCCCGCCTCCCCGTCCTCGACGCCGTCGCCTACGACTGACGCCGACCGGCCCGGTCCGGCCCCCCACAACCCCACGTCGGTGTCACGAGGGCGGGCCGGGATCGCCACGTCAGCGTGGCGATCCCGGCCCGTCCCGACGGTCTCGCGGGGCTGCGGTGCGGCTAGTCCGAGGGCATCAGGATCCAGAGGACCGGGTAGATGAGGATCTGGCTGCCGGGGACGATCATCAGCAGCAGGACGAAGAGGAGTCGCGTGGGCCACGGGTCCAGCCCGAACCGACGACCCAGGCCGGCACACACCCCTCCCAGGACGCGGCCCTCGCGCGGCCGGTAGAGGCCTTCGCGGCCCATTGCCTCATGGATGGAGTTCACTGACGTCGCCCTTCTCGCGGTGTTCTGACCACTCGGTGATTTGACCACTCGGTGTTCTGACCACTCCAGGCTCGCCGCTTCGCGCGACCGGGGCCATCCGGGAACGCCCTGACCCGACCCCGGTCTCGTACGAGGCCCGATCGGGGTCGCCGACCGGTGGCGGCCGTACGTCCCGCTCGGCGCGCCGCTGTTCGTACGATCATCGAGGGACGCGCCCGCACCCGTGGTTCGCGGTGGTACCCGAGGGGAGACTGTCGATGCAGCAGCGTGTGGTCGTGGTGGGCGGCGGGTACGGCGGGGCCGCTGTGGCGAAGGCGCTCGACGACGTCGCCGACGTGGTGCTCGTCGAGCCGAAGGACGCGTTCGTGCATGCCGTCGGCGCGCTGCGTGCCGCCGTCGACCCGGACTGGCAGGACCGCGTGTTCATCCCGTACGACCGCCTGCTGACGCACGGGCGGGTCGTGCACGACTGGGTGCGGACGGCGACCCCGACCCAGGTCCGGCTCTCGGCCGACGAGGTGATCGATGCCGACTACCTCGTCCTCGCGACCGGGACCGGCTACCCGTTCCCCGCGAAGTTCCTCGAGAACCAGATGTCCGTGGCGGCTGCCCGCCTGGCACGGTTGCGCGAGGCGCTCACCAAGGCCGAGCGCGTCCTGATCGTCGGGGCCGGGCCGGTCGGGCTCGAGCTCGCCGGCGAGCTCACGTCGTCGTTCCGCGACCTCGCGGTGACCGTCGTCGACCAGCAGGACGACATCCTCATGAACGGCGACCTCCTGCCCGAGGTGCGCGCATCGATCCGCACGCAGCTCGAGGCCCGCGGCGTGGTGTTCGAGCTCGGTGCCCCGCTCGGGTACCTGCCACCGTCCGACGTCGGGACGTTCGAGCCGTTCACCGTCTCGACCGCGGCCGGCCGGGAGATCACGGCACAGCTCTGGTTCCGCTGCCACGATGCGTTGACGACGACGGGATACCTCGGGACCGAGCTCGCCCGTCGGGTGATCGGTGGCGGACGCATCCAGGTGACCAACACGCTCAACGTGGTCGGGTACGAGACGGTCTTCGCGATCGGCGACATCACGGACATCCCGGAGAGCAAGCGCGCGAGCGCAGCCCGCGCCCATGCCGCCGTCGCCGCCGAGAACATCAGGTCGCTCATCGCGGGGCGACCGGCGACGAGCACCTACGCCCCGGCGCCCGAGCTGATCGTGCTGCCGCTCGGCCCCGACGCGGGCGCGTCGCAGCTCGTGGACACGTCCGGCGCGCGCGTCGTACGCGGCCCGAAGGAGACGAGCGCGATCAAGGGAGCCGACCTGATGACCGGACCGATCGCCGACCTCTTCGGCCGGGACCCGGTCGCGATCCCTCGCTGAGTCAGGCATCGCGCACGGATCCTGCGCGCGGCGTCCGACCCGGTGCCCGCGGGGTCTGCGTCGCGTGCCCGCGCTCTCCGCGGGCCGCCGCGCCGACGTACTACCGTGAGACGCACCGGTCGGCCTACGCCGCGACCCGCGGCAGGCGATCAGCCGCGTGCCGGCCAGACGTCCGCGAGCACCCGCCACCAGGAGGATCGATGACCACCGTCGCTGTGACCGGAGCATTCGGGAAGGCCGGACGTGCCGTCGTCGCCGACCTCCTCGCCCACGGGTACCAGGTGGTGGCCACCGATGCCGTCGGGCCCACGGGCGACCCCGGACCGCTCGGCGTCCCCCTGCTCCGGGCCGAGCTGACCGACTACGGCCAGACCCTCGAGGCGCTCGCCGGGGCCGACGCCGTCGTCCACCTCGGGAACATCCCGGCACCAGGGCACGCACCCGAGCCCCACACCCTCAACGCGAACAACGCCGCCAACGCGAACGTCTTCCTCGCGGCGCAACGACTCGGGCTCGAGCGCGTCGTCTGGGCGTCGAGCGAGACGACCCTCGGCCTGCCGTTCGACGTCCCGCCGCGCTATGCCCCGGTCGACGAGGACCACTTCCCCGTGCCGACGAGCACCTATGCACTGTCCAAGGTGGTCGGCGAGCAGATGGCCGAGCACATCTCCGCGTGGTCCGGCATCCCGTTCGTCGGGCTCCGGCTGTCGAACATCTTCCGGCCCGAGGACTACGCCGCAGTGCCCGGGTACTGGGACGACGCCCGACTGCGCTCGTGGAACCTGTGGGGCTACATCGACGCGCGCGACGTCGCCGCGGCGTTCCGACTCGCGCTCGAGGCGGACGTCACAGGCTCCAGCAACGTGATCATCGCGGCGGCGGACACGATCATGGACCGCCCGTCCGTCGACCTGCTCGCCGAGGTCTTCCCGGACGTCGAGATCACGCGCCCGCTCGGGGAGTTCGAGACGCTGCTCGCGATCGACGGCGCCCGGCGGCTGCTCGGGTTCGAGCCGGCGCACTCGTGGCGCGACCACGTGGGACCTGCCGCCCGGTAGGAGCGACCCGCGCCCCGGGCGCCGGTCTTGCGCGCGACCAGGTGCGAGAACATGCTGGGAGCCGCAGGCCATGCGCCGCAGGTCATGGGAGGGGGCGCGATGACGGCGAGCCCCGCCCAGGACGCCGCGAACGGGCTCCGCGCGCACGCGGAACACGTCGCCGACGACGGCGGGTTCCCCTCCGCGATCCAGAGCCGGTTCACGCATGTCTTCTACGCGTCGCACCGGGCCGGGTCCGTCTCCGCCGCCGCGGTCGTCCTCGTGACCCTCGCCGGAGCGTGGCTCGCGACGTATCTCGCAGGTGGCACCGAGTCCGTCGCACCCCAGGCCTTCTACATCCCGATCCTGGTCGCCGCGACACGGTTCCGCTGGCACACGGCCGTGCTCACCGGGATCGCGGCGGGACTCCTCGCGGGGCCCGTGAGCATGCTC
>DATKTF010000471.1:0-7782 GCA_035531255.1 Cellulomonadaceae bacterium | reverse complement strand
CCTCGGTTGGGCTGCGCATGACGACAATCGGACTGATCGGAAGCGGCAACATCGGCGGCACCCTCGCCCACCTGGCAGTGGCGCACGGGTACGAGGTGGTGGTGAGCAACTCGCGCGGGCCCGAGACGCTCGTGGATCTCGTCGCCGAGCTCGGGGATCATGCGCGCGCCGGCACCGCGCAGGAGGCCGCAGAGTCCGGCGACATCGTCGTGGTCACGGTGCCCCTGAAGAGCTACCGGCAGGTCCCGGTCGAGCCGCTGGCCGGCAAGATCGTGATCGACACCAACAACTACTACCCGCAGCGGGACGGCAACATCGCCGAGCTCGACTCCGAGCAGACCACGACCGCCGAGCTGCTCCAGGCTCACCTGCCGACCTCGATCGTCGTCAAGGCGTTCAACCACATCACCGCAGCCGACCTCGCCGTCTCCGGGCTGCCGGCAGGCAGCCCCGGACGGCGCGCGCTGGCCATCGCAGGCGACGACGCGCGCGCGAAGGCCACCGTGACGGAATTCATCGACGACCTGGGCTACGACGTCGTCGACGCCGGACCCCTGGCGGAGGGGTGGCGCATCCAGCGCGACACGCCGGGCTACATCGTGGCCCTCGACGCCGACGGCCTCCGCGCCGCGCTCGCCGCCGCGAAGCGGTACGCGGACCTCTGAGGTCGCAGCTCACACCTGCTCGAGCGGGACGGTCGGGTCGGCCAGGCGCGTCTCGTCCACCGCACGGCCCGACATGACCAGCTCCTCGATCTGACCGGCGACGTCCCACACGTTGACGTTCATCCCGGCGAGGACGCGGTTCCCGTCGAGCCAGAACGCCACGAGCTCCCGACCCGGGACGTCACCGCGAACGACCACGCGTGCGCGTCCCGGGTCGTCGAGGTCGCCCGTGTACTCCATCCCCAGGTCGAACTGGTCGGAGAACACGAACGACGGTCGGTCGTCGGTCGCGTCCTCACCCAGGATCGCCCGGGCCGCGAGCGCGCCCTGCCGCCGGGCGTTCTCCCAGTGCTCGACGCGCCGGTACCTGCCGAGCCGCGGGCTGAACGCGCTGGCGACGTCACCCGCGGCCCAGATGTGCGGATCGACGGTCCTCAGGTGTTCGTCGACCACGATCCCCCGATCCGTCCCCGGACCGCCGACGGCGAGCCCCGCCGCGCGCGCGAGGTCGGTGCACGGCTCGACGCCGATCCCCACCACGACGACGTCCGCGTCGATCGACGTCCCGTCGACGAGCGTCACCCCCGTGACGGCGCCGACACCCTCGAGCCCGACGACCTCGCTGCGCGGCCGCAGCGTGACGCCGTTCTCGCGGTGCAGATCGGCGAACATCTGAGCCATCTCCGCCCCGAGGGCACGTTCGAGCGGCAGCGCTCCGTGGTGCAGCACCGTCACCTCCGCGCCGGCGGTCCGCGCGGCTGAGGCCACCTCGAGCCCGATCCACCCTCCGCCGATCACGGCGACCCTGGTCGCCTGCGCCAGCGCGCCGCGCAGGCGTTCGGCGTCCTCGATCCGCCGCAGGTGGAACACCCCGCGCAGCGGACCTCCCGGGACGGCGAGAGCCCGAGGCCGCGCCCCGGTCGCCAGCACGAGCGACCCGTACGGAAGCCGCTCGCCTCCGTCGAGGACGACCTGGTGGGCACCGCGGTCGACGGCGACCACCGTCGTCCCGACGAGCAGCTCGACACCGTGGCTCGGGTACCACCCCGACTCGTGCACGAACAGCGTCTCCCGATCGGCCGCCCCCGTCAGCACGCCCTTCGACAACGGCGGCCGCTCGTACGGCCGGTGGGACTCCTCTCCGACCAGGGTGATGCGACCGGTGTGCCCTCGGTCACGCAGGGTCTCTGCGACCAACGCTGCCGTCAGGCTCGCCCCGACGACGACGACGTCCGTCGTGCTCGGTCCCACAGCGGCCTCCTGGCACGTCCCGCCACGCGATGTGCGTCGGCTCGTCACCGACCGGTCGTCCCAGCGTTCACCCGGCGGCGGCGATCGGCCACCGGAGCCGGCTCTACCATCAACCATGTCCAGCCCCGCCGACCGCGCTCCCGTCGCCCCCTCTCGACGGCGACCGGATGCCTCTCCGGGTCGCGTCGCCCGGCCTCGAGTCGTCCGGAGCCGGCTGGTCCACGCTCCGGCACCACTCGTCTGGTCCCTGGTCGGCAACCTGCACCGGCACGAGGAGCTCATCCCGCTGACACGTATCGACGCCCCCGACCGCGTGACCCGCACCGGCGACATGATCGTGGCCCGCTCGGCCGTGGTCCTCGTCGACCGCATGGTCACCACGAACGTGCAGTCGGCCGGGGGCGCGGCCACCGATCCTGGCTGGGGTCGCTGGGCGACGTTCGCGAAGCTCGGCCCGGTGCTGCTCGGCGAGGCGCACCTCGTCGTGCGGGCTCGCGGCCACCACCAGTGCCTGGTCGTCTGGGCGGAGGACGTCCGGCTCGCCCGGGACGCACCCGTGCTCGGTGTCCCGCTCGATCTGAGCCTCGTGCTGATGTCGGACCTCGCCCTGCGGCGTCTCGCCCGGGCCGTCGAGGCGCTCTGACCTGACGGTCGATCGTTCCCCACGAGCGACCGGCCCGCCTCTCTCGAGACGAGCCGGTCGCGCTCACGGGGACCGAGGTCATCACGTCAGCGCGTACCGATCGTGACCCCACAGTCCACCTCGCTCACCCACGTCGTGTCATCTCCGGAACCGGCTGCCCCGGAGAACTCCGACGAGGCGTAGGACGCCGCGGCGATGCGCGCCATCGGGGCACCGTTCTGCGCAGCGCCGACCCACGAGGCCAGCCCGGCGGCGTCCGGACCCCGCTTCAGGATGTCGCGGTAGACGCCGAGATCACCGAGGAGATCGGCTCGGCCGAGAAGGCCACACCGGTGGCGACGTCGGATCGCGACATCCCCGTGTCCATCGCGGTGAGCCACCACCCGACCTCTGCGCCACCTGCACCCCCGTCCGAGTACGTCCGAGTACGTCCGAGGACAGCGCCCGGACGTACATCCCGGACGAGGTCAGCACGGTCCACCGGCAAACGGCCGACGCGGAGTTGCCTGCTGTGTCCCCTGCCGCGACCACGAAGCCGTGCGCACCGGCCGACAGGCGGGTGCAGGTCACCTGGCTGGAGCAGGTTCCGAGTTCGACGTCGGCAAGCACCGGATCGATCGCCCGGCCCCCTGTGAGTGCTGGAGAGAGGGGGTTCAGTGCCCGGCGATAGAACCGGTCCCGGCAGGAGGTCGCCTGGTCCCGCGACTCTTACGCCCGTCTCACGATGGACACCCGGGACACGGTTCCCACGTCACCCATATCCGCATATCGGACGTGTCATTGCCGGGGCCGGCCCCGAGTCGACACATGACGTGAACCCTCTCGGCCCCTCGCCCTGCGACGTGTCCGTGCCGTCACGCCCGCTGCATCCCGACGGTCTCCAGTCCCGCCGGCCCGGACACGACAGTCACCGCATCCGCGTCGCTCGAGCTCACGGCCGCGACGACGTCGTCCATGACCCACGGGCCTGCGGTTCCGTCCGTCCGGGTCCACACGTCCACCCGGGCGCCCGTGAGGTGCGCGACCGCGCGCCCGACACCGTCGTCCGGCGCGCCGACGAGAAGCACGTACCGCGGGCCGCGCCGGACGTCGGCCGCGGGCAACCGTGACCGGTCGTCGCGATAGACCGCACCGTGGTAGCCGGAGACGACCGCGGTGGCGAGCAGGATGGCGACCGGGATCCGCATGTCGCGCACGACCGCGCCGTCGACGCCGGTCTGCAGGACGCCTTGGATCGCCAGGAACGCCGCGACGAGCACCGAGACGACGGCCGCGACGCCACCGAGGCCGAACAGCACGACGAGGTAGACCCGACGAGCGGGCGACGCGAGCTCTACCGCCCCGCCCGCCCGCGCGAGGCGACCGATGTGCGACCAGAAGGCCCACCAGAGCGGTCCGCCGACGACCAGGAGGGTCACCCCGGCGAGCAGCGAGTTCGTCACCGACATGCCGATCTCGAACCCCGCCGGGACGAGCGCCTCGACGAGCGCGACGACCACGAGCGTCACTCCGACCGTGGCCGCGGTCAACGCGATCCCGGACATCAGGTACTCGTAGACCCGCGTGACCTCGGTGCGACCCGGTGCCGCAGCAACGAGGACGTGTCGGTGGTACCACCAGCTCGCCAGGCCGACAACGACGCACGCGCCGGCGACGGGCGTCCCGGAGAAGTGCTGCGCGGCCGACGCCCCCTCCGGGTCTCCGACCGTCCAGACCAGCACCTGGTACACCGCGATGCTCGCACCGACGATCGCCAGGGCCGAAGAGCCGCCGACGCCGACCGGCAGCACGTACGCGAACCAGAGCGAAGTATGCCGAGCCTTCGCCAGCCGCCGCGCCCAGTACACGACCCACACCGGCACGCCGACGAGAACGGTCGCCGCAGCGTCGGCGAGCGGGCTCCAGTCGGAGACGAGCACCGCGGACGACGGTTCCACGACGAGGGCGGACACGGTGGCCCCGACGAGAGCGACCAGGCCGGCCACCGCGGTGCCGAGGCCGATCAGCGAGCCGATCACCAGGTGGCCCTGCTGCCGCGAGTCGTCGAGCATCCGGTGCGCGATCCTCAGGTGGACGAGCCAGGCTGCCGTCCACACCGCACCCCGGACGAGCCCGGACCAGTCGGCGCGCTGATCGGTCAGAGCGGTCGCGGCGACGCCATGAAGAGTCACCATCGCCACGACCACGGCCGTCAACGGCGCGACCGTCGCGTAGAAGGCCCAGCCGAGCGACTGCGACTCCTCCGGGTCGTGCTGCAGGTGGCGCCGTGACCACACCCCGAGCAGGACGAACATCGGGATGCCGAAGACGACGAACGTCAGCGTCCGCGCGAGAACGCTGACGTCGTCACCCGCGACGGCCGCGGTCTCGAAGGGCAGTCCGAGCAGGTCGGCCAGGCCGACGATCGCGACGACCATCAAGCCGTAGAGCAGCAGGTACTGGAAGAAGCGCCTGACGCTGTGCGCGTCGGACCGCGGCGCGCCGGTCCGGTTGCCGACGTGCCGCACGGCCCAGACGACCAGGACCACGGGGAGGACCAGGGAGAAGAGGGCAGAGATCACGCCGAGGGCCATGGTCACTCCTTGGTCGGGCCGCACGAGTAGAGCAACCACGGAGAGCTCAGGATCAGCCAGCTCCCGGCCTCTCGTTCGAGCGTGAGCCGCTCGGTGTGCGTGTAGCCGGCGGACCCGAAGAGGTCGTCCGCGGTCCCCTCGGTCACCTCGACGGTCACGACCGCCGCGTCACCGTTCACGACGCTGCGCACCAGGACGACCCGGACGGGGTTGGGTACGAAGGCGGCAGTGACGTCCGCCGCGTCGCACCCGGATCGTGGCGAGAGCAGGGTCGCGGCGGCGGGGTAGTCTCCGGCGATCACCGCCGTCACGTAGGTCTGGACGACGCCCGCCGGGGTCCTCGGATCGATGACGGGCGTAGGCCGGTGCGCCACCACGACACCGGCGATCACCGCGAGCACCGCTACCGCGCTGACGAGAACCGCAAGCACACGCCCCGGCCCGCTGCGCATACCTCCACGCTTCGCGATCGACATCGTTCACAGCAAGAGCACAAGGTCCCGGTTCGCTCACCTGCGGCTCTGCGCACCCGGTGCAGGGGTCGCGTGGGCGGCGCGGCAGGCGGACGATGGTCGCACGCGAATCCCCGCTCCGGATCGAGGTGCACCGTGCGTCGCGGGGTCCTCACCGTTGTCGTCGTCGTCACCGCATGGGTGCTGCCGCTCGCCGGCTGCGCGACCGACGACGGCCCGAGCTCGTCGCCGACGACGTCCACCAGCACCGTCTCGACGTCACCGAACACCTCGGATGCGCCCATGACGGCGGTACCGACGACGACTCCGACGAGCACCGTCGGATCGGAGCAGCTGGCGGTCTGGCCGGCGCCGGGCGTCGTCATCGACACCCCGGAAGCGGCCGCGATCGACTTCGTCACCCACGTGCTCGGCGTCCCGGCGACACTCGGGGCGTTCCGGCAAGGGGACTCTCGAAGCGGCGAGGTGCCAGTCTTGTTCGCAGGCGAGGGCGACAACGCGACCGGCGTACAGCGGAGCCTCCTGCTGCTGCGCCAGCTCGGGCCGGCACACGGCTGGTACGTGATCGGTGCCGTCAACGACAACGCCGCGATCACGTCACCCGTGTCCCGCGCCACCGTTCCGGCCGGCGTGCTGACCATCGAGGGCATCGGCCGAGGTTTCGAGGGGACCGTCATCGTCGAGGCCTTCCTCGCCGGCCAGGTGACAAGACTCGACACGGTCGTGGCACAGGGCGGATCCACGGCGACGCCCGAACCGTTCGCTGCCTCGCTCGACCTCTCCGCCGCACTGCCTGGCGACGTCGTCACGCTCCTGGTGCACGGAGGTGTGGGGCACGAGCTCGACCCCGGCGACTTCGGAGCGATCCTGGTGATCGTCTCGTGACCGGCGCGCGCGACCGCAGGCATTCCTGGACGCCGCCTCACCCTGCCCATTGACAGAACCACCCTCGATATCAGGACGTGGCAGACGCGTGCAACGCCGCTGCCAGCTGCGCGGTCTCGGCCGGTGTCGTCGTCCCGAGCTGCACACTGCCGCTGGTGATGGCCTCCTCGACGTGGGGAGCGTTGAGAACCCGACCCGCTACCAGCACCGCGAGCTGCTTGCCGATCGCGCTGCCCGTGATCTCGCCCAGCTTCGCACTGCCTGCCTGGTCGAACGTGAGACTGATGGTCTGCCTCACCGCTTGCCCACCGGGGTAGGTCGCGGCGGTCGGCGTGATCTCTCCCAGCGACGCGCCCACCTGGTAGGTGGTCGTGCCCGACTCGCCGCATGCGCTCCCGGGGTCGTTCGACGTGAGTGGCGGCGCGCTGCACGGACCATCTGTCGACGAGGTCACCAGTCGAAACTGCAGCGGTGCCGGCGAGCCGCCGGCACCGCCGGTGCCGCCCGCAGAGCTGCACCCGGCAAGGACGGACGCTGCGGCAAGAACGACGGCGAGATGTGCAGCTGAGCGACTGGGCATGAGATCAGCATCACGCCCACAGGCCGGCCATGTCAGAGGAATCGTCATGCTCATCCGTGAACGACGAGCCATCCGCGGACGTCGGCCAACACGCGGCTCGAGCGCCTCGACCGGTCCTTCAGTGCAGTCGGGCATCTCCCGCAGGGTGCGATCGGGCTTCACCACCATCAGGGATGCAGCTGAGGCACCAGGCCGGAGAACACCAACTCTCCCGGGAACGGGGTACGCACTTTTCCGGGAACATCCCTGGGTGGAGCTGAGGGGATTCGAACCCCTGACCCCCTGCATGCCATGCAGGTGCGCTACCAGCTGCGCCACAGCCCCGCGGTCTGACGACCACCACCCTTTGCGGGCGTCAGGAAGTCTAGGTGATGATCGTCGACCTCGCCTAATCGGTTCCGCTCCCCCACACGATCACCCCGACCATGCACGCGCACCCCGTCGGGGCGCCCCTTCTACCCTGTCACGAGTCGAAACCGAGACCCAGCGCGTCCAGCGTGCGGAGCCACCGGTTGCGCTTCCCCTCGGTGTGGTCGGCGCGGTCGAGGGACCACCGGGTCGCCTCGATCGCCGGGTACGCCAGGGGCTCGGGCGGGAACGGCACCGGGAACCGTCGGACCATCGAGAGCGTCGTGAGCTCGGTCTCGCCACGCTCGGGCACGTCCAGCAGGTCGAGCATCACCTGGGCTCCGAACCGGGTCGAGCCGACCCC
>DATKTF010000470.1:0-9694 GCA_035531255.1 Cellulomonadaceae bacterium | reverse complement strand
CAGGCCGCCATGCGCGCCGATCAGGTGGCGTTGAGCAACGCGGTCTGGTTCCAGCGAGAGCCAGAAGCGATGCTTGCGCTCGCGGTGGCGATGGCGCGCGCGACGCTCGACGACCCGGGACTGACCGGGAGCGTGCGGCGGCTCTCCCGAGGCAGTCATGTCGTCGGGCTGTACCCCGACCCCGGCGGTGCACGCGATGCCCTCGATGCGGGATACCTCGACCTGCTCACCCGGATCGTCACGACGGCCGCGGACCAGCACGCTCTTGCGGCGGACATGCGGCAGGCCGCTCTGACGGACCGGCTCACGAAGCTCCCGAACCGGCCAGCGCTCGAGGCGCATCTGCACGAGGCACTCGCGCGGGCGGACGAGCTCCGGTCACCGCTCGCGGTGATCTTCTGCGACATCGACGACTTCAAGAAGGTCAACGACGAGCACGGGCACCCCCGCGGTGACGCCATCCTCGTCGAGGTCGCCGGACGGTTCGGAGAGATCGTCGGTGAGAGCGCCTATGTCGCGCGATTCGGCGGTGACGAGTTCGTCGTCGTCCTCCCCGACGCGGGCACCGATGCGGAGATCCTCGAGACCGCCCACCGGCTGCGGACGAGTCTCGCACCCGGCAGCGTCGGGACAGCGGATGCGCCCTCGCTCTCGGTCGGGGTCGCACTCTGGACCCCCGGCGAGGATCGAGACCCGTTCCGGTTGCTCCGAGACGCCGACACCGCGATGTATGGCGCCAAGGCCGGCCGCGACGGCGTGCTGATCTTCGACCAGTCGTTGCGCGAGCATCTGCTCACCGAGATCGAGGCGCGGAGCGCTCTTTCCCAGGGTGTCGACACCGACGAGATCGAGGCGCACTTCCAACCCGTGGTCGACGCGACGACGCGTGAGGTCCGGAGCTACGAGGCCCTGGCTCGATGGCGGCACGGCGACAGCCTGCGACTGCCCGGTGCCTGGTTGCCCGTTGCCGAGCAGAGCGGGTTGATCCTCCGGATCGGGCTCGAGATGCTCCGACAGGCTAGGAGACACAGCGACGAGACAGGCCTCCCGGTCGCCGTGAACGTGTCCCCGAGGCAGCTCATGGAGCGTTCGTTCGTGGCGGACGTCATGCTCGCCTGGGGGTGCGACGGTTGGGACCGCCTGATCCTGGAGATCACCGAGGGCGCGCTCGTCGAGGACCTCCGTCGCGCGGAGGACGCACTCACGCACCTGCGCGCGCTCGGCGTCCGCGTGGCGCTGGACGACTTCGGGACCGGCTACAGCTCGATCGCCCGGCTCGGTGGGCTCCCGATCGACGTCCTGAAGATCGATCGTGCGTTCGTGGTCGAGGTGCTGACACCTCGCGGCCAGGCGGTCATCCGCGCGATCCTCGCGCTCGCGGACGCCTACGACCTGGACGTGATCGCCGAGGGAGTGGAGCGTGAGGACGAGCTCGCCGCCCTCGCGACCCTGGGGTCCATGGAGATCCAGGGCTACCTCACAGGTCGGCCCGCGCCGACTGTCTCCTACTGCGAGGAGTCGGCCTGAGCCGTGCTCAGGCGAGCAGGGTCGGCTTCAGGTCGACGATCCGGCCGAGCAGTCCGTTCACGAACGTCGGCGACTCGTCGGTCGACAGGCTCCGCGCCAGGTCGACGGCCTCGTCGACGGCCACCGCGTCGGGTACGTCGTCGTTGAAGAGGATCTCCCAGGTGCCGATGCGAAGCAGGGCACGGTCGACTGCCGGCATCCGGCCGATCGTCCACCCGTGCGCGTGGGACGCGATGAGCTCGTCGATCCGCTCGAGGTGAGCGCAGACGCCCTCGACGACCTCGACCGAGTACTGCGGCAGCGCCGACTCGGACCCCGACGTCACCACGCGTTCCGCGAGCAGGGTCAGCGGCGCGAGGTCGCGCTGCTCCGCCTCGAACAGCACGTCGAGAGCGCGCTTGCGAGCCTTGGTCCGGGCACCCACGTCAGTCGTTCACGCGACCCAGGTACGAGCCGTCGCGGGTGTCGACCTTGACCCGCGTCCCCGCCTCGATGAACAGCGGGACCTGGATCTCGTAGCCCGTCTCGACGGTCGCCGGCTTGGTGCCACCGGTCGAGCGGTCGCCCTGGAGCCCGGGCTCGGTGTACGTGATCTCGAGGACGACCGACGGCGGCAGCTCGACGTAGAGCGGAACGCCCTCGTTGGTCGCGACGAGCGCGTTCTGGTTCTCGAGCAGGAAGTTCGCGGCGTCACCGACCGTGGCCTCGGGAACCGGGATCTGGTCGAACGTCGAGGTGTCC
This sequence comes from Cellulomonadaceae bacterium, assembly GCA_035531255.1. Taxonomy (GTDB): domain Bacteria; phylum Actinomycetota; class Actinomycetes; order Actinomycetales; family Cellulomonadaceae; genus JAJDFX01. The sequence goes on along the minus strand of DATKTF010000470.1, from coordinate 7,426 downwards.
ATGAAGATGAAGTCCGCGCCGTCCTTGTACAGGTACTGCATGTCGCGCTTGTCGACGCTCGCGGTCTCGACCTTCAGACCGGCGTTGAACGTCTTGTCGACGACCTTGCCCGAGAGCACACTCTTGAGCTTGGTCCGGACGAACGCGCCGCCCTTGCCGGGCTTGACGTGCTGGAACTCGATCACGGTCCAGAGCTGGCCGTCGATCTTCAGCACGATGCCGTTCTTCAGGTCGTTCGTGGTCGCCACGATTGCTGCTTCCTGTCGAGAGTGAGAATGTCCGCCCCGACCACCGCGTTGTCCGGGCAGTCAGCAGACCGGCGATGATCCTACCGCGTCGGCACTCCCGGCACCGTCGGTGTGGGCTGCGCTGCCGACACGCGCTGCCCTGTCGGTGGGTGCCGCAGTGCCGGTGCATACCTGCCCGTCGACCGCCTCACCCGAGCAGCGCACGGCCGAGCAGGCCGACCGCCGCCGCCCACAACATCGACGCCAGGGTCCCGATCACGAACCGCTCCGAGGCGCCCGGGTTCTCCTTGAGCTCGGGATACCGGCCGAGGCCCTTGACCGCGATCACGAAGGCGATCGCGGTCGGGAACCCGGTCAGCACGGACGCCGTGATCGCGGCGCGCTCGAGGATCCCGATCCAGGCACCACCGCGGAGGGACGCGCGGGCGCGGGCGCCATCCGGCCCGTCGGAGACCGTGGCGTCGGCGCGCTCCGTCCCGTGGTCGCCGGCATCAGACGAATGTGAGGCGAGCCGAAGGACGCCGCGGGTGAGCGGCCACCCGAGTGCGACGCTGACGAGAATCGAGAGCGCGCCGACCGCGATGGTCGTGGCCGTGGTCATCGGGCACCTCGATCGTCGGGGGCGCGGTGGCCCGGGGGCGAGGACCGTCAGGTCGTCGCGTGTCCGGGCCCATCGTGTCGCATGGTGTCCGCCTGGTCGAGGAGGCGTACCGCCAGCGGGAGGGCAGCCTGCTCCTCGGACCACAACGCGGTGCGCAACCGCTGACTCACCGCCTGTTGGCTGATACCGAGACGCGCGGCGAGCTGCTCCTGCCGAGCGGGGGTGCCTTCGGCACGAATCGCGTCGACCGCGACCCACCCCGCCTCGGTGCGGCGGCTGCGGAGCGCTGCGAGCAGCACCACCAGGCTCTCAGCCTCCTGTGCGCGCTCCGGATCTGCTCCTCGCACGGCCACCGGGACGGCGCGATGGCGGCTCTTGGCGGCCTCCACCGCCTCACGCGCGAAGACGAACGCGGGTCCGGCCCCGGCCCGGGTGCTCTCCGGCAAGGGAAGGTCGACGGGACCGGCACCGATCCCGACGCTCCACCCGCCCCACCGGAGGACGTCGAGGGCGAGGGCGAGTGTCGTGGCTGACGAGTCGGACACCGCTTGGACCTCGTCCCCGACGGTCCTCTCGAACGGCCTCACCGCACCGGACCGGCGGAGCGCAGGATGCGCAGCGAGCGCCACCAGCAGATCCGGCACGCGGTCACCGCGCGTGCGGCTCCCCTGCTGGTCGATGGTCAGGACGAACATGCCACAAGGGTAAGCGCTTGTTCTGTGAACTACAAGGTCCGAATGTTGTACTGATCACCACAAGGCCCGGCGTCAGTCGGTATCCGGAGACACCGCGACCCGCGATGCCACCACGCGGAGAGCAAGCTCGTACGACGAGAACCCGAACCCCGCGATGGTTCCCGTGGCGACGGCACCGATGACCGACGTGTGCCGGAACACCTCTCGCGCGTATGGGTTGGAGAGGTGCACCTCGACGAGCGTCAGGCCGGCCGACGTCACCTGAGCGGCCGCATCCCTCAGCGCGTACGAGTAGTGCGTGAACGCCGCGGGGTTGAGCACGACGTGGATCCGCGCGTCCACGGCTTCGTGGAGCCACGACACGAGCTCCGCCTCGTCGTCGGTCTGCCGGACCTCGACCTCGAGCCCCAGGACCGCGCCCCACCGTGCACCGGCTTCGACCAGGTCCGCATAGGACGCCGAGCCGTAGACATCGGGCTCGCGGGAGCCGAGGCGACCGAGGTTGGGGCCGTTGAGGACGAGCACGCGCGTCATGCCACGAGCCTACCGGCGCACGTGGACGCGGGGTTCACCGCGGGGTCGCGGGTGCGTTCGGGGCGTCGCCGACGACCGCCGCGTACGCCGCGAGGATCAGCGAGGGATCGGGTCCTTCCAGGCGCGACGGTCGACCGATGCCGTCCAGCACGACGAACCTCAGCAGGTCGCCCCGCGCCTTCTTGTCCCGCCGCATCGCCGTGTGCAGCTGGTCCCACCGGTCCGGACGGTAGGTGATCGGCAGTCCCACCGACGCCAGGACCGACCGGTGCCGCGCGACGTCTGCGTCGCCCAGCCGCCCTGCCAGCCGCGAGAGCTCGGCCGCGAACACCATCCCGACCGAGACCGCCGCCCCGTGCCGCCACGTGAAGTGCTCCGTCTGCTCGATCGCGTGCGCGAACGTGTGGCCGTAGTTGAGGATCTCCCGCAGGCCGGCCTCGCGGAGGTCCTCACCCACCACGCGCGCCTTCACCGCGACGGACCGTTCGATGAGCTCGTGCAGCACTGGCAGGAGCGTGCTCGTCGCCGTGGCCGGGTCGGCGAGCCCGACCGGATCGCGCTCGACGAGCGCGAGGATCTCCGGGTCGGCGATGAAGCCGCACTTGATCACCTCGGCAAGTCCCGCGGCGTAGTCGTCCGGCGGCAACGTCCCGAGCGACGTGAGGTCGCACAGCACCCCGACCGGCGGATGGAAGGTTCCGACCAGGTTCTTGCCCTCGGCCGTGTTGATACCCGTCTTCCCGCCGACCGCGGCGTCGACCATGGCGAGCAGTGTCGTGGGCAGGTGGATCACGCGGACCCCGCGCAACCAGGTGGACGCCACGAAACCCGCGAGGTCGGTCGTCGCGCCACCCCCGAGACCGACGATCGCGTCGGAGCGCGTGAACTCGGCCCGCCCGAGCACCTGCCAGCAGGCAGAGGCCACCTCGGCGGTCTTCGCCGCCTCGGCGTCCGGGACCTCCGCGAGGACGACGACGTGTCCCGCCGCGACGAGGTCGTCGCGGACCGCTGCCGCCGATGCCGCGAGGGCGGCCGGGCTGATGACCAGCACCTTGGTGGTCGGGTCGCCTAGCAGCCGGGGCAGCTCCGCGCGCAGGTGAGAGCCGATCACGACGTCGTACGGTGTGTCACCCTCGACGCGGACGATGCTCGTGCTCGACGGTGTCGTCGGGTTCATGCGGGCTCCTCGTCACTGCCGGTCGCCCCAGCCGTGGCACCACGACCACGTGCCGCGAGCTCGGCATCGATCTGGGCCGCGACCTCCTCGGGCGTCTGGTCGTCGGTCAGCAGCCGCATGTCGCTCACGGCCTCGTAGGTCCCGCGCCGGGCATCCATCAGCTGCTGCCACTGCGCCCGGGGGTTCCCGAGCAGCAACGGCCTCGAGGTCGCGAAGCCGACGCGGGGCGCGGCGTGCCGCAGGCTCACGTCGAGGAACACGACCGTGCCGCCGCGGGCCCGGTAGCCGCTCAGGCTCTCCTGGGTCGCCGGGTCGAGCACGGCTCCCCCGCCGAGAGCCAGGACACCATCGTGCTCACGCAGCGCTCGCAGCACGGCGTCGTGCTCCCACGCACGGAACGTCGCCTCGCCGTCGTCGACGAAGATCTCCCGGATCGGTTTCCCCGCGACGGCCTCGATGTCGGCGTCCGTGTCTCGGACCGCCACCCCCCACTGGCGCGCGAGCGCCGCCGCGACGGTGGACTTGCCGGAGCCGGGTGGACCGACGAGCACGACGCGTGGAGCCGACGAGTCCGCAGGGTGCGACGTGTCACGAGAGTGCGACGCGTCGGACGGGTGCGACGTGTCACAAGAGTGCGACCCGTCGGACGGGTGTGACGCAGCTGGGAGGGTCAGATCAGGCACAGCCGAACGGTACCCGCCTGGACCCGTCACCCGCCCGGCGGTCCGGAACTGAACCCTACCGCCGCCGCCACGACGAGGAGACACCACGCGAGCACCGCCACGACGAGCGGCCACGTCACTTGGACCTCGCTGCGGGCCGCGAGCCCCGATTCCAGCCAGCGCGACAACGCTCGTCGCTGGAACACGCGCACGATGCGGGCTGCCGCGACGGCCAGCACCAACGCACCGACCAGGACGACGGCCACCCCTGCCTCGCCGGTGACGTCCCGGCAGCACGCGGACCGTGGGTTCAGCAACGCGGACGCCCAGGTCAGCCATTTCTCCGCACCGGCCGACACTGCGTCGACCGTCGCGTTCTGCCTCACCCACACGCCCCACACGCGCACCGGGACCGATCCACCGATCACGACGAGGGCGCCGGTCACCCACGCGGCGACTCGCAGGGAGAACGAGAGCCAGTCGCGCCCTTCCCACGGCATCCAGTTGGTCCCGAGCCCCGCGGCGTCGTGCAACGCGCGCCGTGCCCGTAGTCCGCGGTGGGCGCCGAGCATCGCCCCACCCGCGTCGAGGGCACCCGGTCGCAGCGCGAGCTCTCCGATCCGCGGCAGCGCGCCGGCCACGTGTGCCAGGAACCGCGGGATCGTCTCTGCGAGGTCGGCGACATAGGTGACGTGGTCGAACACGGCGGACATCGCACCCGGCACGAGCGCCGAGTGGTAACGCCCTGAACCCGCTGCCACGCTCGATGCACTCTCCGGTGCTACGGGTCGGCCGTTGGGAACGAGGTCGAAGGGTGCCCACAGGTCGAGCCAGTCCACCCCGTCCAGGATCGGAATCTGCGGGATCGCATCGTCCCGCGCGAAGCGGTGCTGCCAGTACGTCCACTGCACCGCACCGACGACGGCGATCCAGACCAACGGTGCGAGCACCAGCCTCGCGTCGATGCCCGTGAGCGGCAGGATGCTGAGGGCCGCGACAGTCGTCGACACCGTGGCCGGCGCGCTCCACCGCGGCAGCGGGTCGAGGTGCCGAAGGTCGTTGAGACGCCCCGTCGCGGCCCCGACAGTCGTGAACCGGGCGGGGCGCTCCGCCGGCGCGAGTCCGGCGAGGACGGCGTGGCTGATCGCTCCACCCTGAGAGTGCGCCAGCACGTGCACCCGAGCCGCTCCCCCGGCGTGCCGTACCTCGTGCTCGACCGCCCACCGGACCCGCGCACGCATGGCCTTCTGGGACACGTCGTCCCGCAGGATCGTCGTGACGTCCCCGACCCCGAGCGTCAGGACAGCGACCAGTCCGCTGATCGCCTTGGTGATCGCCGGGACCGGGAGGAGAGTCACGAGGACGAGCAGTGCCCCGACCACCGCGAGCAACGGCGCCAGGAGTGCGACAGACGCCAGGGCGAACACGAGCGGCAGCATCCGCGCCAGGAGCCCCCACCGATAGAACGCCCGCGCAACCGCCCGTGCGGGCGCCGGACCAGGTGGAACCTCCCGACGGCGAATGCCGAGAACCGCCTGGGCGACCGCGAGGTTCGGCCCGACGACGGCGAGCCACCGCACCACCTGCCCGACACGTGGTGCCACGAACGCGTCGGCCCATTAGCCATCAACGAACCGGAGCCGCGCGACCGGGAATGCCGCGGCGCGACCCGGCGGGTTCACCTCGACCGTGAAGGTCGGTGGCTCACCCAGCCCGGGTGGCACGACGTCAGTGATCCGTGCCGGGGTGCCGCTGCGGGTCAGGAACGTCGCCGAGGACTCCGCCCACGCCCGCGCCGTCTCGCCGGGTCGCTGGTTCCCGATCCCGTGCACCACGACGATGCTGATCTCCGGGACGTCGTCGACCCCAGGTGTGACGGCTCGCACCGTTCGATGATGACCTGACTCGCCGACGAGCGACAGCCGGAACGGTGCCGCGACGTCAGCGCTGCAGCTCCGGGATCGCCGCGACGTAGGACGCGAGGTTGCGCCGGACCTCGGCAACCGAGTCGCCACCGACCTTCTCGACCAGCGCATCCGCAAGGATCAACGCGACCATCGCCTCGGCCACGACGGCCGCCGGAGGGACCGCGCAGACGTCCGAGCGCTGGTGCTGTGCCTGCGCCGGCTCTCCGGTTGCGGTGTCGACGGTCGCGAGCGCCCGCGGCACCGTGGAGATGGGCTTCATGGCCGCCCGAACGCGCAGGATCTCGCCGTTGGTCATGCCGCCCTCGAGACCGCCCGCGCGGTTGCTGCGACGCGTGATGATCCCCTCGGCGTTGCGCTCCATCTCGTCGTGCGCCTGCGAGCCACGACGGGTCGCGGTACGGAACCCGTCGCCGACCTCGACACCCTTGATCGCCTGGATCCCCATCAGGGCCCCGGCGAGTCGCGCGTCGAGGCGCCGGTCGGCGTGGACGTACGACCCGAGACCGGACGGCAGGCCGTAGGCGAGGACCTCGACGACCCCGCCGAGCGTGTCGCCGGCCCGGTGGCAGTCGTCGATCTCCGCGACCATCGCCGCGGAGCTCTCGGGATGGAAGCACCGGACGGGGTCGGCGTCGAGGGCGCGCGCATCGCCGGGTGTCGGGAGCACGGTGTCGTCCGGAACCGCGACCGGACCGATGGCCACGACGTGCGAGACGAGCCGGATGCCGGCAGCCTGCTCGAGGAACCGCGCCGCGAGGGTCCCGAGCGCGACCCGCGTCGCCGTCTCGCGCGCGGAAGCCCTCTCGAGCACCGGGCGCGCGTCGTCGAAGGCGTACTTGCGCATCCCGACCAGGTCGGCGTGGCCGGGTCGCGGACGGGTCAGCGGGGCGTTGCGTGCACGGTTGAGCTTCTCCGGGTCGTCCACGGGATCGGCGGACATCACGTCGACCCACTTGGGCCACTCGGTGTTGCCGATCTCGATCGCGACTGGTCCACCCTGACTCACGCCGAGCCGCACACCGCCGAGGATCCGCACCTCGTCCTGCTCGAAGGCCATGCGCGCCCCCCGCCCGTAGCCGAGCCGGCGACGTGCCAGGGCGGCACGGACGTCCGCCGTGCCGACCTCGACCCCGGCCGGGAGCCCCTCGAGGATCCCGACCAACGCCTCACCGTGCGACTCACCCGACGTCAACCAACGCAGCATGGGCCGAATCTTTCCACGGCTGCCGGACGACTCGACGCGAAGACCACCAGGTGGCGCCTACTTGACGCCGCCGATCGGCACGAGCGGGTTCTTGCCGGGAACCTCAGGAGGGAGTGTCGGAGCCGTCGTGCTCGCGGTCGTCGGGGTCGCGTACGCATCGGGGAGCACATACGTGAACCCGGTGATGACGAGCTCGACGTCGCCGAGGGCGGTAGCCGGCTTGCCGCCACTGGCCGCCGCCTTGTCCTGGAGTGTCGCCGTCAGACCCGAGACGAGGAAGAGCCGTGGCGTCGTGTTCTGCAGGTCGTTCACGAAGTCCAGACCGTTGGCGTACGTCCCGACCACCGTGATCGAGACGGGGACCGCGGTGAACCCGG
>DATKTF010000469.1:0-2965 GCA_035531255.1 Cellulomonadaceae bacterium | reverse complement strand
CAGGACCGCGACCCGACCGTCGTAGCCGTCCACCCCGCGCTCGGGCTCCTCCTCGAGGACGCCGGCGAGCAACGCGTCGGCGACCTCGGCAGCGGTTCCGAGCGGTGCCTCCGAGATCCCGGGCTCACCGTGGATGCCGAGCCCGATCGCCATGACGCCGTCCGCGACCTCGAACAGCGCGTGGTCTGCTCCGGGCAGGGTGCATCCACCGAACGCCACTCCGAGGGATCGGGTGCGCGCGTTGGCTCGACGCGCCACGCGCTCGACCTCGTCGAGATCGAGTCCGGCCTCCGCTGCGGCACCCGCGATCTTGAACACGAGGAGATCGCCGGCGATCCCGCGCCTCTGAGCGGCGTTCGCGGCGGTGTCGGACGCGATGTCGTCGGTCACCGTCACGATCCGGACGTCCATGCCCTCCGCGCGGAGCCTCTCCGCTGCCTGGCCGAAGTGCAGGACGTCGCCGGCATAGTTGCCGAAGCCGATCAGCACGCCGCCCGTGTTGTCCGCGGCACGGACGACCGACTCCACCTGGGAGGCAGAGGGCGAGGCGAAGATGTTCCCGCACACGGCACCGTGCGCCATCCCCGGTCCGACCCACCCCGCGAATGCCGGGTAGTGGCCCGAGCCTCCCCCCAGCACGACGGCGACCTGCCCCGAGGGCGACTCGGTCGAGCGGACGACGCCGCCGTGCACCTGCTGCACGTATCGCGGGTGAGCGAGGGCGAAGCCGTGCACGGCCTCGACGGGAAAGTCACCGGCAGCGTTGACGAGTCGAGTCACGACTCCCCCCGCGTGTCGGCGCCGGTCGTCGGGCACCCGTCCGCGCCGGTGGGCGGCGTCGGCCTGGATCGCAGATCACGTGACATGGGGTCTCCTCAGACGTGCGACAACGGTGTCGGCAATCCCGTATCCTATAGGATGGGTGGTTGGCGATCAACTGTTCCGGCTATCGGTAAGGTGGCGCAATGAGCGACTCGGTCCCAGCCTGGCGATCGCAGACCCCCGTCCAGGTCGACCGCAAGGTACTCAGGGACGGGGTCTTCAACCAGCTCGTCGAGATGCTGCTCGGCGAGCGCTTCGCCCCCGGGGCGAACCTCAACATCGACGGCCTCGCACGCGAGCTCGGCGTCTCTCCCACCCCCGTGCGTGAGGCGCTCGTCCAGCTCGAGCACACGGGCCTGATCTCGCGGGTCGCGCTTCGGGGCTACCGCGTCTCGGCTCCGCTCACCAAGGACGAGATCGGTCAGCTGAACGACGCACGCATGATCGTCGAGCTCGGCGCGCTCGACATCGCGCTCGACGAGCCCGACTCGCTGAAACCCCTTCTCGAAGCCGCACAGGCGCATCACCTCGAGATGGTGGAGGCGATCAGAGATGCTCCCGCGCTGACCGGCAAGGCCGACCGGATCGCCGCATACCGCCGCTATTTCGACGCCGACTGGGCCTTCCACCTCGCGATCATGCGACACGCGAACAACCGGTTCATCCTGCAGATGGCCGACTCGCTGGGATCGCACATCCACCGCCTGCGCCAGACGGTCGAGCTCGGCCTCAACGACATGGGAGACGCGATCCTCGAGCACGGGCGCATCCTTCTCGCACTGGAGAACGACGACCCCGAGGCGATGCGCTCCGCGTTGCGCGCTCACCTCACGGCTGTCAGGTCACGGTCGCTCGCGGACAAGGAGACCGAGCAGACGATGCACGAGCACGCCACCGAGCCGACCGACTAGCGACGCCGTCCGGTCAGACGCCCTTCGGTGCCGGGCCGAGCTCACGCAGCAGGTCGCCCATGCGCGAGTACGCCTTGTTGCGGTACGCGATGAGTGCCGCCTTGGTCTCGTCGTCGAAGTCGCCGGTCAGTCCCTTGCCGTTCTTCGTGCCCTTGCGGTCCGCGGCCACGGCGTCCGTGAGCAGCTGCGGGGTCGCGAGCCGGAGCCCGTAGGCGTTCTCGAACGTCGTGAAGCAGTTCGTGTAGACGTCGAGCCCGGCCTGGTCGGCGATCGCGAAGGGGCCGAAGAACCCGAGGCGGAAGCCGAACGTCGTGCGGACGATGGTGTCCACGTCCTCGACCGTCGCCACGCCCTCCTCGACGATGGCCGTGGCCTCCTTCAGCAGCACGTACTGCAGCCGGTTGAGCACCATGCCGGGGGTGTCCGCGACCTGTGCGCCCTGGCGGCCGGCGCGGGCGAGCAGGTCCTTGACCGCCTCGATGACCTCCGGCCTGGTGGCTTCGCCCGCGACGAGCTCGACCCCCGGGATGAACGGGGCGGGGTTCGAGAAGTGCACCGTGAGGAATCTCTCCGGGTGCGTGACGGCCGGGGCCAGCTCGCGCACCGGGATGGTCGACGTGTTCGTGCCGATGATGGCATCGGGGCGCGCGAACGTCGAGATCGTGCGGAGCACGCTGTGCTTGACCTCGAGCACCTCGAAGACTGCTTCTTCGATGAAGTCCGCGTCGGCCACGGCCTCCTCGATCGGCTTGCCTGCGCTCAGGTTCTTCGTGATCAGCTCGGTGCTGCCGGCGGGGTACAGACCCTCGGCCTCGAACTCCCGCACCTCCGTGAGCAGGCGCTCGAGCCCCTTGAGAGACGCGGCGACGTCGACGTCGGCGATCTGGACGGTGAAGCCCGCCAGGGCCAGGCTCTGGGCGATGCCGCCGCCCATGTAGCCTGCGCCGACGACGGTCACGGTGGTGATGGGGGTGCTCATGGCAGATGGCTCCACTCGGTCTGGGCGGTTCACAACGTGGGTCGGGTCGTCCGGGTGCGTTGGTCGCGAGCGACCAGGCACTCCGCACCCGGCGTTCCTCGGAGGCTCGAGCGCCGCCCCGTCACCGCAACGCGGACGTGAGCACCTGGGCGATGTACTCACGGTTCTCCGCGCACACGCCGAGGGAGTCGCTGCCGTAGTGCTCGCAGCAGAACGGACCCGAGTAGCCGAGCTCGAGCGCTCGCCGGATCAC
>DATKTF010000468.1:0-3332 GCA_035531255.1 Cellulomonadaceae bacterium | reverse complement strand
CCCGAGGGTGAGCAGGCCGACGACCAGGAGCCCGACCCGCAGGAAGCCCGTGCCGAGGGCGAGGTCGACGACCGACTTCACCCGGAGCAGCGCGGACATCGCGACCGACAGCAGCACACCGCTCATCAGCGCCGAGACCGGTGCCGGGGCCTGGCTGTGGGCATCGGCGAGCCAGGTGTGGAACGGGACGAGACCGGCCTTGGCGCCGTACCCGAGCAGCAGGAGCCCCGCCGCGAGCCGGGTCACCGCGGGGTCGAGACGGCTTGCATGGGCCAGCAGCACGTCGATGTCGAGCGTGTTCCCGGTGGACGCCCCGGCGTGGAGCGACGCGAAGTGCAGCAGCACGGTCCCGAGCAGAGCAAGGGCGATGCCGACGGAGCAGATGATGACGTACTTCCAGGTCGCCTCGAGCGCAGCCCGGGTCCGGCGGTGCGCGACCAGGAACGCCGTCGCGACCGTGGTCGCCTCGATCGCGACCCACATGACGCCGATGCTCGTCGCGAGGACGGCCAGCGCCATCGCGGCGAGGAACAGCGGCAGCAGGACCCCGTACAGCCGCGCGGCCGGCGGATCCGTGTGACCGTGGGCGAGCTCGGCCTCGATGTAGCCGATGCTCGCCCACGTCGCGAGCGATCCGACGGTGCCGATGACGATCAGCATGGTGACGCTCAGCGCGTCCGCACGCAGCAGGTGACCGACCGCGTACCGCGCACCGGAGCCGCTGGCGCCGCCTGTGCCCACGAGGCCCACGAGCACCACGCCGACGACGAGCACGGACAGGGCCGCGCCGACGGTGACGACTGCGGCGGCGCGCCGCCATCCGAGCACCGCGGTGACCACGGCCGCGACGAGCGGGGCGAGGATCGGGACCAGCAGGAGGACGGTCATCAGTCGCGCAGCTCCCTGAGCTGGTCGAGGTCCGTGCCACCGAACGTGTGCTGCATGTGGCCCGCGAGCAGTCCCAGCACGATCACTGCGAACAGGATGTCCAGCGAGGCCCCGAGCTCGACGATCAGCGGCACACCGGCGGCGATCAGGAACGCCGTGGCGGTGATCCCGTTGTCGAGCATCAGGAACCCGACGGCCTGGGACAGCGCCCGACGCCTGCTCACCAGGACGAACACCGCGACGAGGATCACGGCGAAGGCGGCCGGCACCGCGCGCGTCGTCGGCGTCGGGCTGAGCGCGATCATCGGTCGGGTGACGGCGTAGGCCAGGACGGTCAGGGCCGCGACGGTCAGGAGGGACGCCGTGGTGTTCACGAGCGGGGCGCTCTCGCGACGCTCACGCGCCTCGGTGCTGACGGCGCGCCCGAGCAGGACGGGCAGCACGCCACCGCGCAGCGCGAGGATCGCGAGCCCGACCACGACCGGTGCGACGTCGTGCCGCTGGACACCCTCCGCGATCGGGAGCACGGCGAGGGCCGCGCCCTGCCACGCGAGCAGGCGGACCGTCGCCCGCAGGTCGCGGCGCCACACGATCAGCACGGCGAACAGCAGGAACGCGCCGGCGGCGAGGTCGAGCACACCGGAGTACGTGGCATCGGTCATCGGACAGGCTCCGATCCGGGGATCGTCAGGACGCTCATCGGGCCGACGCCAGGAACGACGACGCGGTGACGGCGAGCAGCGCGAGCAGGAACGACCCCGCGAGGAGCTCCGGCACCCGGAACAGCCGGAGCTTGGCGATGAAGACCTCGGCGACCGCGAGGACGACCGCGAGGACGACGACCTTCACCGCGACGGCGGCGGTCCCGATCAGCACGCCCAGCACCGACGGATCGGCACCCGCGATCCCCCACGGCAGGAACAGGTTGGCCAGCAGCGCGAGCAGGACGGTCAGCCTCATGCCGCTCGCCCACTCGACCAGCGCGAGCCTCGGTCCCGAGTACTCCAGGATCATCGCCTCGTGGATCATCGTGAGCTCGAGGTGCGTCGAGGGGTTGTCGACAGGGAGCCGGCCGGTCTCCGCGATGATCACGATGACCAGCGCGACGAAGGCCAGCACGCTGCCGAGGGTGAGCACCTGCGCAGGATCGTCGATCGTCGCCGCCACGATCGCGGCCAGGTTGGCCGAGTGGCCGGGGAGGGACAGCGCGAACACCGCGAGCAGGATGGTCGGCTCGACCAGGGCCGCGATCGTGATCTCACGGCTCGAGCCCATCCCGCCGAAGGCCGTCCCGGTGTCGAGGCCCGCAAGCGTCAACGCGACCGTCCCGAGGAACAGCAGCCCGACGACCCCGAACAGGTCGGCGGACGAGTCGAGGGGCGACCCGAGGGTCACCAGCGGGATGATCGCCGCGATCAGCAGAGCACTGCCCGCCGCCACGGCCGGCGCGACCCGGAACACGACCGTCGTGCCGTGCGGGCGGAGCTCCTGCTTGCGCAGCTGCTTGCGCAGGTCGCGCCACGGCTGACCGATCCCGCCACCGCTGCGGCCCTCGAGGCGAGCACGCACCTGACGCATGCCGCCCACCACGAACGGTGCACCGACCAGCACACCCGCGACCTGCACGACGGCGCCGACCGCCGCCAGCGCGTTCACCGGACCACCAGCAGCACGACGAGCAGCCCGAGGGCGCCGTACGCGAGGTAGAGGTGGACGCTGCCGTTGTGCGCCCGTCGCACGCGCTCGGCGACCGCCGTGACGGCGCGGACGACCGGGGCGTAGAGACCGCGCTCGATCGGGTCCTCGACGCGGTTGCGGTAGGTGACCTTCGCGATGAGGTACTGGGACTCGGCGAAGTGACTCACCTCGATGTCGGTGTCGGGACGGAGGACGTCGTCGAAGACGCGCTGCAAGGGTTCGGCGTACGAGGTCGCGGTGTACTGCATCTGCGGGCTGAGGTCGTCCGCACCGCAGGCCCAGAGCGGCACGTCGGCCGGGGCAGGGCGGCGACTGCGGTCCCAGCGACCGAGGCCGACGGCGACGACCACGGCCAGCACCAGGGCCACCGCGATCACGCCCGGTGACATCGATCCGGGGATGCCCGGCAGCCGGAGCATCGCGCCGAGGCGCGGCCCGGCGGTGTCACCACCGACGGCAGGGAGCCCGGCGAGCACGCGCCGCACCACCGGCCCGAGCACGCCCGGGGCCACCGCGAGGACGGCAGCGGACGCGGCGGCGAGCCCCATGCCGACGGCCATGCCTCGCGACGTCTCGTGCGCATTCGCGGCCTGCGTCGACCGTGGGCGGGCGAGGAACCCGACACCGAACGCCTTGACCATCGTCGCGATGCCGACACCCGTCGTGAGCGCGACCGCGCCCACCGCGAGCGGCATCGCGAGCGCGACCATCGGGTCGCCCTGCGTCGGCGCGTGGATCAGGCTCTG
>DATKTF010000467.1:0-2465 GCA_035531255.1 Cellulomonadaceae bacterium | reverse complement strand
AGCTCAACCCGACCTCCCAGGTCACCGCCGCCACCCCGCTCGCGGAGCGGACGCAGTTCAGCAACACGCGCACCTCCGCGCCGGACGCCACGGCACTCGGCACCGGAGCACTGCGGGTCGCCTCGTTCAACGTGCTCAACTACTTCACGACGCTCGGCGCCGACGTCGCCGGCTGCACGTCGTACAACGACCGTGACGGCAACCCGATCACGGTCAACAGCTGCCCGGGCAACGGCCCGCGTGGGGCCTGGGACGCGGCGAACCTGAAGCGTCAGCAGGACAAGATCGTCGCGGCGATCAACGCGCTGGACGCGGACGTCGTCGGGCTCATGGAGATCGAGAACTCCGTGGTCCTCGGCGACGCCCCCGACACCGCCGTGAGCACCCTGGTCGACGCGCTCAACGCCGCCGACCCGAGCGCGCACTGGGCATACGTGCCGTCCTCCACCGAGCTCCCCGCTGCGACCGAGATGGACGTCATCTCGAACGCGCTCATCTACCGGACCGATGCGGTCAGCCCGTTGGGCGTCTCGCACGCCCTGGGGACGCTGAGCGGGACCGGTCAGGCGTTCGACAACGCGCGCGAGCCCATCGGTCAGGCGTTCACCCCGACCGCGGGTGGTGCGCCGTTCTTCGTCGCGGTGAACCACTTCAAGTCGAAGGGCTCGGCGGGGCCGCTGCCGGGCGACGCCGACTCCGGTGACGGCCAGGGCGCGTCGAACGCGTCACGGGTCGCCGAGGCCACCGCGCTGAAGGACTGGATCCCGACCGTCCTCGCGACGTACACGACCACTCCGGTCGAGGCGGTCGCGCTGGTCGGCGACTTCAACGCCTACACCCAGGAAGACCCGCTGCAGGTGCTCTACGCAGCTGGGTACACCGATGTGAACACGGGCTTCGCGACGGGCAAGCAGTCGTACAGCTATAGCGGGCTCTCCGGCTCCCTCGACCACGTCCTGGTGAACGACGCGCTGCGCGTGCGGGCGACCGGGGCGGACATCTGGGGGATCAACGCCGAGGAGTCGATCGCCCTCGAGTACAGCCGGTACAACTACCACGGCAGCCTGTTCTACGCGGCCGACCCGTACCGGTCCTCCGACCACGACCCGGTGCTGCTCGGCTTCAGTGCGACCGCACCGGCCTCGACGACGGACCTGACGTTCCTCAACCTCAACGACTTCCACGGTCGGATCGACGGCAACACCGTTGCGTTCGCCGGGACGATCGAGCAGCAGCGCGCCGCCAAGGGTGAGGGCAACACCGTGCTGCTCTCCGCGGGCGACAACATCGGGGCGTCGTTGTTCGCGTCCTCGATCGCCCAGGACCAGCCGACGATCGACGTGCTGAACGCCCTGGACCTGAAGGCGTCGGCGGTCGGCAACCACGAGCTCGACCAGGGCTTCGCGGACCTGACGAACCGCGTCGTCGCGGGTGGCACCAACGCCCGGTGGGACTACCTCGGGGCGAACGTGTACCTCAAGGGCACCCAGACGCCCGCCCTGCCCGAGTACGCGATCCTCGACGTCGCGGGCAAGAAGGTCGGCATCATCGGGGCCATCACGCAGGAGACACCGTCACTGGTCAGCCCGGCGGGGATCGCGACGCTCGACTTCGGCGACCCGGTCGCCGCGGTCAACCGGGTCGCGGCCGAGCTGAGCGACGGGAACCCCGCGAACGGTGAGGCCGACGTGCTCGTCGCCGAGTACCACGAAGGTGCCGGCGCCGGCCTGGCCGAGGGCGCGACCCTCGAGCAGGAGGTCGCCGCGGGTGGTGCGTTCGCCGAGATCGTGAACCAGACGGCAGCCTCGGTCGACGCGATCTTCACCGGTCACACCCACAAGCTGTACGCGTGGGACGCACCGGTACCGGGTGAGCCCGGGACGACGCGGCCGATCGTGCAGACCGGCTCGTACGGTGCGTACATCGGCGAGGTCACCCTGACGGTCGACAACGCGACCGACACCGTCACGGCCTACACCGCGACCAACGTGCCGCGGACGACGACGCCGGCGGCCGACCTGGTCGCGACGTACCCGCGGGTCGCTGCGGTCAAGCAGATCGTGGACGCCGCTCTCGCGAACGCGAAGACCCAGGGCGACGTGGTGATCGGCTCGCTCACGGCCGACATCACGACCGCGTACACCGGCACGGTGAGCGGCGACCGGGCGTCCGAGTCCACCCTGGGCAACCTGGTGGCCGACGCGCTGCGGGACTCGCTCGCGAGCGCCGACCGCGGTGGTGCGCAGATCGGGGTCGTGAACCCCGGTGGGCTCCGGTCCGACCTGTTCGCGACGCAGTCGTCCTACAGCCCGCCCGGGCCCGCGGCCGACGGCGACATCACGTACGCACAGGCCAACGCGGTGCTGCCGTTCGTGAACAACCTGTGGACCGTGTCGATGACGGGGGCGCAGGTCCGCACGATGCTCGAGCAGCAGTGGCAGACCAACCCGGACGGCACGGTGCCG
>DATKTF010000466.1:0-3607 GCA_035531255.1 Cellulomonadaceae bacterium | reverse complement strand
CCGCTGCGGCGCACGGGAGTGCCCTCGCCGGCGGGTCGCTCGTCGGGGTGCTGGGCGCTGCTGTCGACGCGGCGCACGCCTGCGTGCTCGAGAGCCGCGACGTGCTGCCGGTCCTCCGCGAGGCCGGTGTCGTCGACGCCGGCGCCTGGGCCCTCGTGGTGCTGCTCGAGGCGCTTCGCACGTCCGTGGAGTCGCGCGGTCACGGGGGCCCGACGACGGGTGTCGAGACCGCGTCGTTCGACGGGCCGGGCCCGAGCAGCGAGCACGCGGGGACGGTTCGGCGCGAAGCGGCCGGTCTGCGCCCATGTCCGGACGCGCGCGGCGAGTTCGAGGTCATGTTCCTGGTCGAGCCTGCGGACGGCGGTGGTCCGGATCTCGGTACCGTGCTGACAGCCCGGATGCGGACCGTCGGCGACTCGGTCGCGGTGGTCGGCGGCCACGGCGTCTGGCAGGTGCACGTGCACGCCGACGACCCGGCGCGCGCGATCCTCGCCGGAGCGCTCGCGACCCAACGCCAGATCACGGTGCGCAGCGTCGCGCTGCAGCTGCCGGATGCTCCTCCGGCGGCGACGGGTCGCGGCTCTGGTGGTGGTCTCGGGGTCGTGGTCGGTACCCGCGCGCGTGCTCTCGTCGCCGACCTGGCACGTTCCGGAGCGGTCGTCCACCTGCTCACGGACCGTGCACCGAGCGGCGGCGAGCTGGTGCGCGCGATCGTCGACACGGGTTGCACCGACGTCGTCGTGCTGCCGGGTGATCCCGCGGCGCTGGCGACGGCTCTGCTCGTCGCCTCGCGGTCACCGTTCTCCGGGCAGGGGACGCGGGTCCACGTGCTCCCTGCGGTGGACGACGTCTCCGTCGTGGTGGCCATGGTGGCGATCGTGGAGAGCGTCGCCGAGGGGCCCGACGCGCGTGTGCGCGCGGTCGAGGTCGCGCTGCGCGGTCTGCGAACGATCGCCGTCGACCGGTCCCCGGCGCGCGCGAGCACCTCCACCGTGCCGCACGCAGCTCGCCCGAGCGACGTCGATGTGCCGGGCGAGGACGCGGCGGAGGCCGTCGGCGCGGTCATGACCGCGCTCGCGGACGGGGCGCCGCGGATCGTCACGCTCCTCACGGGCGAGCAGGCGGACCGCGGCGTGGTCGACGCACTCGTGCACGCGGTGCGCACGGGCCACCCCGAGTCCGAGGTGGTCGTGCTCGACGCCGGTGTCGACCGTCCGTCGCTCGCGATCGGCATCCAGCCCCTCGTCGCGCCGGAGACCCGCGACGGTGCGTCGTGACGGGTGGACGTCTCGACGAGCCGCTCGCTCGGGTGCTGGGACCGCGCAGCGCGTCGCCGCTCGTGACTCTCGGCCTGCGGACCACGTACGACCTGCTCCGGCACTACCCGCGCCGGTACACCGCGCCCGGCACCCTGACCGACCTGTCCCACCTCCCGGTCGGCGAGCACGTCACCGTGATGGCTCAGGTCGTGCAGGCCACGGTGCGTCAGATGCGTTCGCGCGGCGGCGCGATGCTCCAGGCCGTCGTCTCGGACGGCACGCATCGGCTCAGCCTCACGTTCTTCGCCAAACGTGCCGGGGTGCTGCGCGTGCACGAGGACAAGCTGCGCCCCGGGCGTACCGGCCTGTTCACGGGGGTCGTGAGCGACTATCGCGGCGAGCGGCAGCTCACCCACCCCGACTACCAGATCATCGGCGTGGACGCCGAGGACGAGGACCAGGCCCTCGTCGAGGCGAGCCGCCCGATCCCGATCTATCCCGCGAGCGCGGGCGCCCCGTCGTGGCGCATCCAGCGATGCGTGCGGACCGTCCTCGGCCCGCTGACGGAGGCCGACCTCCCGGACCCGGTGCCGGCGGAGATCCGGTCGGCGCACCACTACCCGAGCCTGCACCAGGCCCTGCTGGACGTGCACGAGCCGTACGACGACCCGCAGTGGCGCCGCGGACGCGCGCGGTTGCGGTACGAGGAGGCCTTCGTCCTGCAGGCCGCCCTGGCCCGCCGGCGCGCGCAGGCGGCGGGCGAGCCCGCACGCGCCCGTCCGCTCGTCGACGGTGGGCTGCTCGCGGCCCTCGACGCCCAGCTTCCGTTCGAGCTGACCGCGGGTCAGCGGGCGGTGGGTGGCGAGCTTGCCGCGGAGCTCGCCCGGACGCACCCGATGCAGCGGCTCCTGCAGGGCGAGGTGGGCTCGGGCAAGACGGTGGTCGCTCTCCGGGCGATGCTGCAGGTCGTCGACGCGGGGGGCCAGGCGGCGCTGCTCGCGCCCACCGAGGTGCTCGCGGCGCAGCACGTCCGCACGCTCCGTGCCCTGCTCGGCCCGCTCGCCGAGGCCGGGTTCCTCGGTGGCGCGGAGCTCAGCACGCGGGTGGCTCTGCTCACGGGCTCCCAGGGAGCCGCGGCACGGAAGGAGAACCTCCTCGACGCGGCGAGCGGACGCGCGGGGATCGTCGTCGGGACCCATGCGTTGCTCTCCGAGTCGGTGCAGTTCGCGGATCTCGGGCTCGTCGTGGTCGACGAGCAGCACCGGTTCGGCGTCGAGCAGCGGGATGCGCTCCGCGCCAAGGGCACCGGCGTCCCGCACCTGCTGGTCATGACCGCCACGCCCATCCCGCGCACGGTCGCGATGACCGTGTTCGGCGACCTCGAGACCTCGACGCTGACCGAGGTCCCGGCGGGCCGGAGCCCGGTCGTCACGCACCTGGTCCCGGCCGGGAACGCGGTCTGGACCGCACGGGTGTGGCAGCGGGTCCGGGAGGAGGTCGATGCGGGCCGACGGGCCTACGTCGTGTGCCCACGGATCGACCCGGACGACGCCGGTTCCGGCGGGGCGGTCGAGGACGGGACCGATCTGGTCCCGGAGACGACGAAGGCGCCGTTGCGAGCGGTCGTCGAGGTCGCCGACGAGCTGAGGAGCCTCCCCGCCCTGGACGGGGTCGCGATCGCGACCCTGCACGGTCGCCTGCCCGGCGACGACAAGGAGCGGGCGATGGCGGACTTCGCGGCTGGGCGCGTCCAGGTCCTCGTCTCGACGACGGTGATCGAGGTCGGCGTGGACGTGCCCGCGGCGACCGCGATGGTCGTCCTCGACGCCGACCGGTTCGGGCTCTCGCAGCTGCACCAGCTGCGCGGTCGGGTCGGGCGGGGGAGCGACCCCGGCGTGTGCCTGCTCGTCGCGGACGTCGAACCCGGTACCGACGCGCACGCGCGGCTGCAGACGCTCGTGGAGACGACCGACGGGTTCGTGCTCGCTGCGGTCGACCTCGAGCTCCGCCGTGAGGGCGACGTGCTCGGAGCGGCCCAGTCCGGCGGGTCGAGCTCGCTGCGGCTGCTGCGCGTCACGCGGGACGGGGAGCTGATCGCGCGGGCGCGTGCGGACGCGACGGCGCTCACGGAGGCCGACCCCTCTCTCGCCCGGTGGCCTACGTTGGTGGCGGCGATCGATCGGAGCCTCGAGGGTGATCGCGAGGAGTTCCTCGAGCGGACGTGACCGCGGGCCCGCAGACACCCGTACCCTGGGCGCGTGCCGTCCGACGTCGTCATCCGTGCCCGGTCCCTCTCCGTCGGTTACGGGGGCGAGCCTGTGTGCGCCCCGGTGACCTTCACCGTGCGG
>DATKTF010000465.1:0-5924 GCA_035531255.1 Cellulomonadaceae bacterium | reverse complement strand
GGACCAGCCCCACCAGGGGCGCCCACACGAAGTTGTAGACCAGCGCCAACCCGAGGCCGCGCACGTTGCGCCCGGCCTTGACCATCGCCTCGACGCGCAGGTTGACCATCATCGGGTAGATCACCAAGAACACCGCGACCGTCGTCCAGGTCGAGATGGACCCTGCGTGGGCCCCGGCCCAGGTCCGGGCCGGATACCCCGACGCCAGGCCCGCGGTGATCGCCACCATCGCGTAGACCATGAGCCATCGGCTCAGGTGGGCCTGGACGCGCACGGGCCGGGCCTGGTGTGCAGGCCCGGGCACCTGCACCCCCGCAGACGCGGCCCGGTCCATCAGGCGACCAGCGGGGCGAGGAGGTCGCGGACCTGGGCGGCTGTGGGGACCCTTCCGGACAGCACGACCCGCTCGTCGATGACCAGGGCGGGGGTGCGCATGACGCCGTAGCCGACGATCGCTGCGTAGTCGGTGACCTTCTCGAAGGTCGCCTCGACCCCCAGGTCCGTCGTGGCCTGGCGGGTCGCGGCTTCCAGGTTCGCGCAGTTCGCGCAACCCGAGCCGAGGATCTTGATGATCATGGTGGTGCCTCTCGCGTGGTGTTCAGGACGGGATGATGGCGTTGAAGAGGTAGCCGACGGCGATGATGCCCAGGCCGGTGACGGCGATGAAGGTGGCGATCAGCGGGGGCTTGAGGACCCGGCGCAGCAGGATCATCTCCGGCAGGCTCAGGGCGACCACGGCCATCATGAACGCGAGCAGCGTCCCCATCGGCAGGCCCTTGTCGTGCAGAGCCTGGACCAGGGGCATCACACCGGCCGCGTTGGAGTACAGCGGGATCCCGATGCCCACCGCGATCAGCACCGCGAACGGGTTGCCGGCTCCGGCGTACCTGGCGAAGAAGTCCGTCGGTGCCCACCCGTGGATCACCGCGCCCAACGCGATCCCCACGAGCAGGTAGGGCCAGATCTTGCGCAGGATCGAGATGACCTCCTCGATGCCCATCTGGATCCGGTCGTCCCACGTGAGCCCGACCGTGGAGTCGATCACCTGGCCACCCAGACGGGTCTCGAACACGAACGGCTCGACCCACCGCTCCAGGCGCAACCGGCCCAGGGTGAACCCGGCCACGATCGCGATCAGGAGCCCGGCGCCGATGTACAGGGCGGTCGGCCCGATCCCGAACATCCCGAACAGCAACGCGATCGCGACCTCGTTGACCAGCGGACTCGCGATCAGGAAGCTCAACGTGACCCCCAGCGGGACCCCCGCGGCCACGAACCCGATGAACGCCGGCACGGCCGAGCACGAGCAGAACGGGGTCACCACCCCCAGCCCGGCGGCCATCACGTTGCCGACGCCCTCACGCCTGCCACCGAGCATCGCCCGCGTGCGCTCCACGCTCATGAACGAGCGCAGCACCGTGACCGCGAAGATGATCGAGACCAGCAGCAGGATGATCTTGACCGAGTCGTAGAAGAAGAACTGCGCCCCCGACCCCAGCCGGCTCGCCGGGTCCAGACCCAGCACGTCAAACACGACCCAGTTCCACACCGGAAGGTTGACCTCGTACAGCGCGAACCACACCACGGTCGCCACACCCAGACCCACCCACCGGCGCACCGGCGTGCGCGCACGCAACCGCTCCGCCACGCTCACGACACGACCACCTCGACCTCGTTCATTTCAATGCCTGTTGCATCAGTCACGGTTGAACCGTAGCACCGGGCGCGCAACCGTCAAACGGGACGAAGGTCCAGGACTTCCCCGCTCGAACCGGCGACCCCCGGGCGCCACCGACCCGGCGCGGGCCCGCGAAGGTCCGTCCTCGACGGATCCGGCGCGCCGCGGCCCACGTCCGGCTCCACGGGCCCCTCGCCTGTGAGATCGCCTCGGGCGGCTCGTGATCCACCGGAGTCGTTGATCGCGTTGACACGACAACCTATACTTCAAACGTGACTGATTCGACCTTGACTCGCGCCAACCCGATCGTCCTGACCAGCCCGCCTCGCGCCGACTCCGACGCCTCCGTCGCTCTGCTGACGGCCGTCGCCGATCCGGTCCGGTGGACGGTGCTCCAGGAGCTCGCAGCGAGCGAGTCGTGCGTGTGCAACCTCCAGGAACACATCCCGATCGCCTCGAACCTGCTCAGCTACCACCTGAAGGTGCTGCGCGACGCCGGCCTGGTGACCACCAACCGGCGCGGCCGGTGGATCGACTACTCCCTCGCGCCGGACGCGCTGGACCGCCTGGCCGCGGCGCTGCCGGGCCGCGCTCCCGCACGTGCGTCGACCACGACGGGCGCCGAGTGATCATCACGGTCCTCGGGCCGGGCTGCACCAGCTGCGTGGCCCTGGAGCGCGCGGTACGCGAGGCCGTCGACGCGCTGGGCCTGGACGCGAGCGTCAAGAAGATCGAGGACTACCCCACGATCATGGGATACGGCGTGATGTCCACGCCCGCCCTGGTCGTCGACGAGCAGGTGCTCTTCACCGGCAGGGTCCCGCGTGCCGCCCAGCTCCGCGAGACCCTCGCGCGGCTGGCCTCCTGACACATCCGCCGACCGACGAGTCGACAGGTGGCATGCGCGGCGCGCGCGGGTCTGACGACGCTCGCCGTGGTGCACCTCCTCATCGGCGTGCTCGCCGTTCTCGGCGCCGTCGGGCGATCAGCGGTAGCCGGAGCGTCACCCACGCGGTCAACACCGAACCGACAGACTCGCGACGATCAGCAGCGCACCGATGGCGCCACCGAGCGAGGCCGCGTCGCGCGGGCCGGGTCCGAGTACGCGGACGCCCGATCCGGCACCGGAGCCGCCGCTGTGACGTGCGAACAGGGCGCGCTCGGGTACCTCGTCGGAGGTCGCTGGCATCCTGATCCGATGAAGAGCCGCCACGTCAGTCGCGTCATCGCGGTACCGCCGGAGCTCGTCTACGGGTTCGCGTCCAACCCCGACAACCTGCCGAGATGGGCTGTCGGCCTGGCGATGGCCGACGTCGTCCGCGAGGGCGACGCGCTGCTGGTCGACTCGCCGATGGGCACGGTGACCGTGCGCTTCGCGCCGCGGAACGAGTACGGCGTGATCGACCACGACGTCACGCTGCCGTCCGGGACCACCGTGACGAACCCGGTGCGGGTCCTCGCCCACCCGGAGGGTTCGGAGATCGTCTTCACGATCCGCCAGATCGAGCTCACCGACGACGAGTTCGACCGCGACACCGAGATGGTCGAGCGGGACCTCGACCGACTGAAGCAGCTCGTGGAGGCGCGCGCCTGATCGACGTCGTCGCATCGCGGGCATCCACGCCGACCCGGCGCTGCGCTGCGGGCGGCGTGAGGCGGCGTGAAGCGGCGTACAGGGCTTCGGCGACGGACGAGAAACGGAAGGAGCGAGCTCTCGCGTCCTTCCGTTCTCAACGTATAGCGCACCCGGGGGCTTGCGGCAAGGCCCTGGTCGCGGCGCAGAATCGCCGTCCTGAGCCAGGACCTGCGGACGGCGGAGGTACGGATGCGTGTGGTGACGAGAGCGCCACGAGTGGATGTCGAGCGAACGGGATCGGCCGGCAGGTCGGCGCACCCGACGGTGACCTCGACCCGGAGCCGGTGACGTGAACCCCGGGACCCCGAGCGTGTTCGATCTTCCCGACCACCTCGCCGCGAAGGACGACCCGACGCTGATCGCCGGCGACGAGCGGCACTTCACCGCGATCGCGCGATGCCTCGAGAAGTCGGTCGCCGACCTGTCCGCCCGCCTGGATGCCGAGCGGAAAGCACCGGCCGGCACGGGCCGGCGGGCGCTCGACCGAGACCTGGAGATCCACCGACTGACCGCCCGGCTGCGCACCCTGCGTCGCTTCGGACTGGATCTGTGCCTCGGGCGCATGGTCGGCGTCGTCGACTCCGCGCCCGTCCACGTCGGACGGCTGGGCCTGCAGGACGACGACGGTCGACAGCTCCTGATCGACTGGCGCTCTCCCGCGGCCGAGCCGTTCTTCGGTGCGACCCACGCGCAGCCGATGGGGTTGACCAGCCGGCGCCGCTACCGCTGGAGCCGTGGCCGGATCGTCGACTTCTGGGACGAGGTCTTCGCCCCGGACGGACTGGTCGGGAGCGCGGCGCTCGACGACCCGTCGGCGTTCATCGTGAGCCTCGGGACCAGCCGATCGCCCCGGATGCGGGACGTGCTCGCCACCATCCAGGCCGACCAGGACGCCATCATCCGCGCAGGATCCCGCGGGGCGCTCGTCGTGGACGGCGGTCCCGGGACCGGCAAGACCGTCGTCGCCCTGCATCGCACGGCCTACCTCCTGTACTCCGACCCGCGGCTCGGGCACCGTCGGGGTGGCGTGCTGTTCGTCGGCCCCCACCAGCCCTACCTGGCGTACGTCTCCGACGTCCTGCCCAGCCTCGGCGAAGAGGGCGTGCAGACGTGCACGCTCCGCGACCTCGTCCCCGAGGGTGCGACGGCCGCGGTCGAGACGGACCCGGAGGTGCGCCGTCTCAAGGCGGATGCGCGCATGGTCGCGGCGATCGAGCCGGCCGTCGCGTTCTACGAGAGGCCACCGACCGCGCCCCTGGACGTCGTGACCCCGTGCGCGGACGTCCGGCTCGACGCCGCCGACTGGGCCGAGGCCTTCTCCGCGCCCGATCCCGGCACGCCGCACCACGAGGCGCGCGACCAGGCGTGGGAGGCGCTGCTCAGGATCCTGGTGGAGAAGGTCGCGGACGATCTGGACGACGACCTCGACGGACCAGACCCCGCCGACGAGGCGACCGGTCCCGAGGACACCACCCCGAGGACTCCGACGACGCGTTCGACGCGTACGGGCTGTCCGTCGAGGACCCGCATGCGAGGTATCGACGGTCGATCGCCGCGAACCGCGACCTCGCGCGCGCGTTCGGACGCGCGTGGCCGCTGCTGGAGGCGACCGACCTCGTCGCCGACCTGTGGTCCGTGCCCGCCTACCTACGCCTGTGCGCGCCATGGCTCACCCCTCAGGAGATCCGGTCGTTGCAGCGCGAGGAGCCGGCCGCCTGGACCGTCTCGGACCTGCCGCTCCTGGACGCCGCACGCCAACGGCTCGGCGACCCGGAGGCATCGCACCGCCGACGACGTCAGGAGGCGGCCGCAGCCGCCGAGCGCGAGCGCCGGGCCGACGTCGTCGACCACCTCATCGCGGCCGACGACTCCGAGCTGCACGTCATGTCGATGCTGCGCGGCCAGGACCTGCGGCACGCCCTCGCCGACGAGGTCGCGTCGCCCCGCACCGGCCAGGACCTGCTGGTCGGACCGTTCGCGCACGTCGTCGTGGACGAGGCCCAGGAGCTGACCGACGCGGAGTGGCAGATGCTGCTGCTGCGGTGCCCGTCGCGCAGCCTCACGATCGTCGGGGACCGCGCGCAGGCCCGGCACGGCTTCACCGAGTCGTGGCAGGAGAGGCTCACGCGGGTCGGTCTCGACCGGAGCACCGTCGCGTCGCTGACCCTCAACTACCGGACACCCGTCGAGGTCATGGCGGAGGCCGAGCCCGTCATCCGCGCCGCGCTGCCGGACGCCAACGTGCCGACGTCCGTCCGCCGCACCGGTGTGCCTGTCGGCCACGGGACGGCATCGGACCTCGCGCGGATGCTCGACGACTGGCTCGCCGCCCACGCCGACGGGCTCGCGTGCGTCATCGGTGATCCGACGTTCCGGGCGACTCCGCGCGTGCACTCGCTCAGCCCCGAGCTGGCCAAGGGCCTCGAGTTCGACCTCGTCGTGCTGGTCGACCCGCAGGCGTTCGGCTCGGGCATCGAAGGAGCGGTCGACCGCTACGTCGCGATGACCCGGGCGACCCAGCAGCTCGTGGTCCTCGTGAGCTCGTAGGCCGAGCTCGGCGTCGGCGGGCCGGCGCCACCCGCCCCGTGCGGACGGGTGACCGCGCGCCCA
>DATKTF010000464.1:0-2860 GCA_035531255.1 Cellulomonadaceae bacterium | reverse complement strand
CGGCACCGTTCCTGTGCGCCGCGATGGTCGTGGGTGGCACCGTCAGCGTGCCCGGCTGGCCGACCGCGACCACGCAGCCCGGTAGGCTGCTGCCCGAGATCCTCACCGCGATGGGCGCCAGCACCTGGTTGACCGGAGACGTCATGTCGGTCAGCGGTACGGGTGCCGTGCACGGCGTGGACCTGGACCTGCACGACGCCGGAGAGCTCGCCCCGACGATCGCCGCCCTCGCCGCGCTCGCCGACTCACCGAGCCGCCTCCGTGGCATCGCCCACCTGCGCGGGCACGAGACGGATCGCCTCGCCGCGTTGGCGACCGAGATCACGCGGCTCGGTGGGCAGGCCGAGCAGACCTCCGACGGACTCGTCATCACGCCGCGACGCATGACCGGCACCGTCGTGCGGACGTACCACGACCATCGGATGGCGACCGCCGCCGCACTGATCGGACTTCGCGTCCCGGGCGTGCTCGTCGAGAACGTGGCCACCACGTCCAAGACGCTGCCGGACTTCGTCGGCATGTGGGAGCGGATGCTCGGATGACGTCCTCGCGGATCGCGGTCGCATGACGCCGGCGCGGCGCTACGACGAGTCGGACGTGCGGATCCGGCCGGGACGCTCGAGCTCTCGACCCCGGACGAAGATCCGACCGGAGCACGCCGACGCCGAGAGCGCGATGGTGACCACCGTCGACCGCGGGAGGTACACGGTGCTCGTCGACCCGGGCGGTCCCGGTGAGCGCCGCGCGCTCGCGATGAAGGCCCGGGAGCTCGGCCGCGAGCGGGTGGTCCCGGGCGACCGTGTCGACCTCGTCGGCGACACGACCGGTGACACCGGAAGCCTTGCGCGCATCGTGCGCATCTCCGAGCGCACGACGGTGCTGCGGCGGACGGCGGACGACACCGACCCGATCGAACGCGTGATCGTCGCGAACGCGGACCAGCTCGTGATCGTCACCGCCCTCGCCGAGCCCGAACCGCGGACTCGGATGATCGACCGCTGCGTCGTCGCCGGCTACGACGCCGGGATGGACGTCGTGCTCGCGCTGACCAAGGCGGATCTCGCCGACCCCGCGACGCTCGCGGCGTTGTACGCGCCGATCGACGTCACGGTGCTGTCGACGTCGCGCGGCCCGGAGCGGACGATCGTCGGGCTCGAGGCGCTCCGCGCGCTCCTCGCCGGACGGACGTCGGTGCTCGTCGGACACTCCGGGGTGGGCAAGTCGACGCTCGTCAACGCGCTGGTACCTGCGGCGCACCGCAGCACCGGCGTCGTGAACGACACCACCGGACGGGGCCGGCACACGTCGAGCTCCGCCGTCGCGCTCCCCCTCCCGACGGTCGACGGCTCGCCACCAGGCTGGGTCATCGACACCCCCGGCGTCCGGTCCTTCGGGCTCGCGCACGTCCGGATCGAGCATCTCCTGGCCCCGTTCTCGGACCTCGCGCGGGTCGCCGAGGCCTGCCCCCGCGGATGCACGCACGGCGACGACGCCCCGGACTGCTCGCTCGACGAGTGGGTCGCCGACGCTCCCGACGACGCGACGCGCGAGCTCCGGGCCGCGCGCGTCGAGTCGTTCCGACGCCTCCTCGCGAGCCGGAGCGGGAACGCGTCGACGGACGGTGTCGAGCGCGACTCGCGGTGACCGGCGGGGCAGTCCGAGGCGGCAGGCGCTCCGACGATACGGTGCCACCATGAGCATTCGCACCGGGTACGACGACGACCTGCGCCTCGCCCACGTCATCGCCGACCAGGTCGACGGACTGACGATGTCGCGTTTCCGGGCCCTCGACCTGCGCGTCGAGACGAAGCCCGACACCACTCCGGTCTCCGACGCCGACCGCACCGCCGAGGAGATCGTGAGGTCCCAGCTCGCGCGCGTGCGTCCACGGGACGCCGTGCACGGCGAGGAGTTCGCCGACACGGGCAACGGACCGCGCCGCTGGGTGATCGACCCGATCGACGGCACCAAGAACTTCGTCCGTGGCGTGCCGGTCTGGGCCACCCTGATCGCCCTTCTCGACGGTCCTGAGGTCGTGCTGGGTCTTGTGAGCGCGCCCGCGCTCGGGCGCAGGTGGTGGGCGGCGCAGGGCTCCGGAGCCTGGACCGGGCGGGCACTGTCCGCCGCGACGCAGATGCACGTCTCGTCGGTCGGGCGACTCGAGGACGCCTCGTTGTCGTACTCGAGCCGGTCGGGCTGGGAGCAGCACGGCATGCTCGACAGGTTCCTGGACCTCACCCGGCAGGTCTGGCGGACGCGCGCGTACGGGGACTTCTGGTCGCACGTGCTCGTGGCGGACGGTGCCGTCGACCTCTCGTGCGAGCCGGAGCTCGCACTGCACGACATGGCGGCACTGGTACCGATCGTGACCGAAGCAGGTGGACGCTTCACGTCGGTGTCAGGGGTGCCGGGACCGTTCGGAGGGTCGGCGCTCGTCAGCAACGGCCGCGTGCACGAGGCCGCTCTCGCGACCCTGAACCGCCTCGACCACTGACCTCGACGGCAGTCACCGCGGCAGGTCGTCGACCTCGCTGACGTCGTACCAGAGCAGGTCCACCTCGCTGAGGCGTGCCGCGGCGTCCTCGTCGCCGCGCAGGGTCGCCGCGACGTCGCTCATCGCCTCGAGCTCGTCGACGTGGACGCACACGACCCTGTCCCAGGGCACCGCGGTGGTCAGCATCAGCGCGGATGGAGCCTCGTCGACGTCGCGGTGCTCGACGAACGACTCCGGGACGACGGCCGTCACGACGAGCCGCTGGTGCGGGGTCCCCGGCCTGCCGGCGATCCTGAGGAGGGAGTCGTCGGCGGCCGCCAGGTGGGCAGCGAACTCGCATCCCTCCTCGTCCTCGTCGTGCAGCGC
>DATKTF010000463.1:0-5777 GCA_035531255.1 Cellulomonadaceae bacterium | reverse complement strand
CGTCGTCACGCACGCTCTCGTTCACGGTCGCGGTGCCCGCGCAGGGGTCGTGGTCGACGACGATCGAGGTCCTGCCGATCATCGACGAGGACGAGCTCGAGGCGCCGTTCCCGACCAACCGCCCCGTGGCCGAGGCGGTCGCGGCACGGCGCATGCAGCTGTGGCGCGATCGCGTGCCCGAGGTACGCGTCGGGAGCAGCAGGCTTCAGCAGGCTCTCGACCACAGCGAGCGCGACCTCGGGGCGCTTCGCATCGTCGACCAGGACCATGAGGAGGACGAGGTCGTCGCCGCGGGCGCGCCGTGGTTCATGGCGCTGTTCGGGCGCGACTCGCTGCTGACGAGCTGGATGTCGATCTCGATGGCACCGCACGTCGCTCTCGGCACGTTGCGGACACTCGCACGGCTTCAGGGCCGGCGGACGGACCTCATGACCGAGGAGGCCCCCGGCCGGATCCTGCACGAGGTCCGCGTCGGCATGGACACGACCCTGGCCCTCGGTGGCGGACGCGTCTACTACGGCTCGATCGACTCGACGCCGCTGTTCGTGATGCTCGCCGACGAGGCACTGCGCTGGGGCGCGCCCCGCCAGGAGATCGAGGCCCTCCTCCCTGCGGTCGACGCAGCCCTCGACTGGCTGAGGTCACCTGCTGTCAGCGGTCGTCTCGGTTTCGTCGAGTACCAGCGCAGCACCGACCGCGGCCTGCTCCACCAGGGGTGGAAGGACAGCCACGACGCGATCAGCTTCAGCGACGGACGCGCGGCACGGACGCCGATCGCCCTCGCCGAGGTCCAGGGCTACACCTACGGCGCGTTCCGCGCGCGCGCCCATCTCGCCGACGTGTTCGGCGACCCGGCAGCCGCACAGGTGTGGTCCGCGCGAGCGGAGGACCTCCGGGAGAGGTTCGACACCGCCTTCTGGCTGCCGGACCAGGCCCGGTACGCGATCGCTCTCGACGGCGATGCGCGCCAGGTCGATGCCCTCGCCTCGAACATGGGGCAGTGCCTGTGGACCGGTATCGTCCGAGAGGACAGGGCGGCCCAGGTCGCAGCGGCCCTGCTCGACCCCGGCCTGTTCACCGGCTTCGGCGTCCGCACGCTCGCCCGCAGCATGCGCGCCTTCAACCCCGTCAGCTACCACAACGGCTCGGTGTGGCCGCACGACACCACCCTGATCGCTGCCGGTCTCGCGCGCTACGGGCTGCTCGACGAGGCGGTCACGGTCATGAACGGGCTGCTCGACACCGCGTGCGCCTTCGGCGGTCGCCTTCCCGAGCTCTTCTGCGGCTTCGACCGGGAGTCGACGGCGTGCCCCATCCCGTACCCCGCGGCCTGCACTCCGCAGGCCTGGGCGGCCGCATCCCCGTTCCAGCTCCTGCGCACCGCGCTCCAGCTCGAGCCGTGCCTGCCGCACGGCGTCGTGCACGCCCGGCCCGTGCCGGCGGCGATCGGCACGGTCCATCTCGCCGGCATCGACCTCGGAGTCGCAGAGGTCACGATCGACGCGGACACCGAGCACGTCACGATCGACGGGTTGCCGGACGGGGTGCGGCTCGTGGGGGCGACGGACGAGCCGGGATGCACGTGGCACGCACTCCCGGCACCGGGCCGCACCGACCGCTCCGACCGCGCGGGTGGATCGGGTCGATCGGACCGTCCGGCCTAGAATTCGCCCATGCGCTTCCTGCCGTCCCACGCCGCGACGAGCGACCTCACCTACGGTGACGTCTTCCTCGTCCCGTCCGCCAGCGACGTCGCGTCGCGGTTCGACGTCGACCTCACGACCACGGACGGGACCGGGACGTCGATCCCGGTCGTCGTCGCCAACATGACCGCGGTGGCCGGGCGTCGGATGGCCGAGACGGTCGCACGGCGCGGCGGCCTCGCGGTGATCCCCCAGGACATCCCGACCGAGGTGGTCGCCGACGTCGTCGCGGACGTCAAGGCCAAGCACCCGGTCGTGGAGAGCGCGGTCGTCGTCTCCCCGCACGACACCGTGCACACCGCGCTCACGCTGATCGGGAAGCGGTCGCACGGAGCGGCCGTCGTCGTCGTGGACGGCCGCCCGGTCGGGGTCGTCGCCGAGGCGGACTGCGTCGGGGTGGACCGGTTCACGCAGGTCGGCGACGTCATGTCCAGCAACCCCACGATCATCGAGCTCGACGTGGTGACCGGTGCCGGGTCGAGCGGTCTCGAGGCCGCCTTCGAGGCGCTGCACGCGTCTCGTCGACGGTTCTCCCCCGTCGTGCGCGACGGCGAGCTCGTCGGGGTGCTGACACAGGTCGGCGCCCTGCGCTCGTCGATCTACGACCCGGCCCTCGACGACCAGGGTCGGCTGCGGATCGCCGCAGCCGTCGGGATCAACGGCGACGTCCGCGCGAAGGCCGCAGCCCTCCTCGAGGCCGGCGTGGACGCGCTGATCGTCGACACGGCCCACGGGCACCAGCGGAAGATGGCCGAGGCGCTGGCGGCGGTGCGATCCCTCGATCCCGACGTCCCGATCGTGGCAGGAAACGTCGTGACGGCGGCAGGCACCCGTGACCTCATCGAGGCCGGTGCGGACATCGTGAAGGTCGGCGTGGGCCCGGGCGCGATGTGCACGACGCGCATGATGACGGCCGTCGGGCGTCCGCAGTTCTCCGCCGTGCTCGAGTGCGCCGCCGAGGCGCGACGGCTCGGGGCCCACGTCTGGGCCGACGGAGGCGTCCGTCACCCGCGCGACGTCGCCCTCGCGCTCGCCGCGGGTGCCGCCCAGGTGATGGTCGGGTCCTGGTTCGCCGGGACGCACGAGTCGCCGGGCGACCTGCACGACGACGGCTCGGGGCGGCTGTACAAGGAGAGCTTCGGGATGGCGTCGGCGCGCGCCGTCGCCGCCCGCAGCACCGGCGGGAGCGCGTTCGACCGCGCCCGGAAGGCACTGTACGAGGAGGGGATCTCGTCGTCGCGCATGTACCTCGACCCGCGCCGGCCGGGCGTCGAGGACCTGATCGACCACATCACCTCCGGGCTCCGCTCCGCCTGCACGTACGTCGGCGCGCGCACGCTCGAGGAGTTCACCGAGAGGGCGGTCGTCGGCATCCAGTCCGCGGCCGGCTACGAGGAGGGTCGCCCCCTCCCGGAGGGCTGGTGACGCCTCTGTCCGGCCCCTCGGCCGCGTCGGCGCGCGCGCAGCTGCTCGAGCTGTGCGCGCATCCACCTGAGCGCTGGTCGGGGTCGACAGGACCCCTGACGTCCGCCGCCGACGCACGGCCGGCGGCAGTTCTCGTGCTGTTCGGCGTGCTCGACGCGACACCGTCGACGGCGATCGACACCTCGGTGGCGCGCGACCTCGACGTCCTGCTGCTGCGCCGTGCCTCGACCCTCACGGACCACGCCGGGCAGGTCGCCTTCCCGGGCGGGCGGATCGACGCCACCGACGAGGGGCCGGTCGACGCCGCGCTCCGCGAGGCGGCCGAGGAGACCGGTCTCGACCGCGCGGGGGTCGAACCGCTGGGCACCCTGCCGCCGCTTCCCCTGGCCGTGAGCAACCATCTCGTGACACCGGTGCCCGCCTGGTGGCAGCGACCGACGCCGGTCGTCGCCGTGGACCAGGCGGAGACGTTCGACGTCTACCGGGTTCCGGTCGCCGACCTGCTCCACCCGGCCAACCGCGGCTCGACCGTGCGCGCGCGCGGGGCCCGCACGTGGCACGCCCCGGCGTTCGTCGTGGGAGAGCTCACGGTCTGGGGGTTCACCGCGATCGTCCTCGACCGGATGTTCGACGCTCTCGGCTGGACCCAGCCCTGGGACCCGGACCGATCGATCGACCTGCCGTCCTGACACCCGCGTCGTGCGGAGCGTCCTGCCGCGGCATGGGCTCATGCGGCGGCAGGACGCTCCTCTCGACGGCCGCGCGTCAGGCGGTGACGAGCGACCGCAGGACGTACTGGAGGATCCCGCCGTTGCGGTAGTAGTCGGCCTCTCCCGGGGTGTCGATGCGGACGACCGCGTCGAAGGCCACCGTCGCGCCGTCGGCCCGGGTCGCCGTGACCGCCACCGTCGACGGCGTCGTGCCGTCGTTGAGCGCCGTGACCCCGGCGATGTCGAAGGTCTCGGTGCCGTCGAGGCCGAGGCTCGCGGCCGACTCGCCCGCAGGGAACTGCAGCGGAAGCACCCCCATGCCGATGAGGTTCGACCGGTGGATGCGCTCGAAGCTCTCGGTGATCACGGCCTTCACGCCCAGGAGCGCGGTGCCCTTGGCCGCCCAGTCGCGCGACGAGCCGGAGCCGTACTCCTTGCCACCGAGGATCACCAGGGGCGTGCCCGCTGCGGCGTAGTCCTGAGCCGCGTCGTAGATGGTGTCCTGGGCGCCCGTGACGAAGTTGTACGTGAAGCCGCCCTCGACGTCGTCCAGGAGCTGGTTCCGCAGGCGGATGTTGGCGAACGTGCCGCGGATCATGACCTCGTGGTTGCCACGCCGCGAACCGTACGAGTTGAAGTCGCGCCGCTCGACACCGTGCTCGGAGAGGTAGCGACCGGCAGGGCTGTCGGCCTTGATCGCGCCGGCCGGGCTGATGTGGTCGGTCGTCACCGAGTCCCCGAGCTTCGCGAGCACGCGTGCACCGGTAATGTCGGTCACCGGGTCCGGCGTCATCGTCATGCCGTCGAAGTACGGAGGCTTGCGGACGTACGTCGACCCGCCGTCCCAGTCGAAGGTGCTCCCCTCCGGGGTCGGGAGGGCGCGCCACTGGTCGTCCCCGGCGAACACGTCGGCATAGTCGGTGGTGAACATCTCGCGGTTGATCGCACCGTCGATGGTCGACTGCACCTCGTCCGCGCTCGGCCAGATGTCGCGCAGGAAGATCGGCTTCCCGGCCTCGTCGCGCCCGAGCGGCTCGTGCTCGAAGTCGAACTCCATCGTCCCGGCGAGGGCGTAGGCGATCACCAACGGTGGCGACGCGAGGTAGTTCATCTTGATGTCGGGGTTGATGCGCCCCTCGAAGTTCCGGTTCCCGGAGAGCACCGACACGACCGCGAGGTCGTGCTCGTTGACCGCGGCCGACACCTCGTCGGCCAGCGGGCCGGAGTTGCCGATGCACGTGGTGCAGCCGTAGCCGACGAGGTGGAACCCGAGCTTCTCGAGGTACGGCCAGAGCTGGGCCTTCTCGTAGTAGTCCGTCACGACCTTGGACCCCGGTGCCATCGACGTCTTGACCCACGGCTTGGCGGTGAGGCCCTTCTCGACGGCCTTCTTCGCGAGGAGACCGGCCGCGAGCATGACGGACGGGTTGGAGGTGTTCGTGCACGACGTGATCGACGCGATCGCGACGGCGCCGTGGAACAGCTCGTAGCTGCCTCCGTCGGGGGTCTTCACGGTCACGGTCCGCCGATGGGGCGACGAGACCGCCGGCGAGTCCGAGGCCGGGAAGGACTCCTTCTCCGACTCGTCGACGCCGTTGCGGACCTCCGGGGCGTACGTCGGCAGGTCGCGCTGGAACGCCGACTTCGCGTGCGTGAGCTCGATGCGGTCCTGGGGTCGCTTCGGTCCGGCGATGGACGGCACGACGCTCGACAGGTCGAGCTCGAGGTACTCCGAGAAGACCGGCTCGAGGTACCCGGGGTCGGCCGGGTCGAGCCACATGCCCTGCTCCTTGGCGTACGCCTCGACGAGCGCGACCTGCTCCGCGCTCCGACCGGTCAGGCGCAGGTACTCGAGCGTGACCGAGTCGATCGGGAAGATCGCCGCCGTCGACCCGAACTCCGGGCTCATGTTGCCGATCGTGGCGCGGTTGGCGAGCGG
>DATKTF010000462.1:0-4484 GCA_035531255.1 Cellulomonadaceae bacterium | reverse complement strand
GTGAGCGCCGTCGCGACCCGACCCGCCACCGCGGCGCCGACGCCCCGGCGGCGCCGCGAGACCGTCCGCGGCACAGTGAGCACCGCGCTCGGCGGGTACCTGCCCGTCATCCTGGCCACCACGGTGGTCGTCCTGCCGTTGGCGTGGATGGTCATCGCCTCGATCAAGCAGCCGCACGAGCTCGTGCGACTCCCGATCCAGTGGCTGCCGGGCAAGCCGTACGCGGGCAACTACCTCGAGGCCGCCCGGACCGTGTCCTTCGGGCGGCTCTTCCTCAACAGCGCGCTCGTCACCGCGTTCGGCGCCGGGGTCAAGGTGGTCCTCGCGGTCTTCACCGCGTATGCCCTGGTCTTCATCCGGTTCCCCGCCAAGCGGCTGGTGTTCGTCCTGATCCTCGTGGCGCTGATGGTGCCCCCACACATCGCCCTCGTCCCGAACTACACGCTGATCGCCCAGCTCGGCGGGCGCAACACCCTGTGGGGCATCGTCCTGCCGGGACTCGGCACGGCGTTCGGCACGTTCCTGCTCCGGCAGCAGTTCTTGTCGCTCCCCCGTTCGATCGTCGAGGCCGCCGAGCTCGACGGCGCGAGCCACCTGCGCCGGCTCGTCTCGATCGTGGCGCCGGTCTCCGCGCCGGCGATCGCCACCGTCGCACTGATCAGCATCGTCTTCGAGTGGAACGAGTACCTGTGGCCGCTGATCATCGTCGACGACCCGAACGCGATGACGCTGCCCGTCGGGCTCACCCTGCTGCAGAACAGCGAGTCCGGGTCCGCCGCGTGGGGAGTGCTCATGGCCGGCACCGTCGTGGTCATCCTCCCGGTGCTCGCGATCTTCGCCGTCCTGCAGCGCTGGATCGTCGCCGGTCTCACCCAGGGCGCGGTCACGGGCTGACGCCCGAACCGGCCGCACCCCGCCACCTGTCCGACTCCACCACCGACCGCATCCACGACCGTCGACCTCCCCTCTCGCCCGTGACCAGCCCCTGGTCGAACGCCCTCGGAAGGACTCTATGATGAACCCCGGACTCTCCCGCTTCCTCACCGGCCCCACCGGCACCACCGGCACCACGCCGGGTGGTCTCCACCTACCCGATCGCGCCGTCGACCGCCGGACGTTCCTGGCCCTCGCCGGCGCCGGCGCCGGCGCCCTGACGCTCGCCGCCTGCGCCGGGCCGTCCACGGCCGCCGGCGGGTCGACCCCGTCCGCGACCAGCACCACCGACTGGTCCGGCGTGAAGCCGGCCAAGCAGGTCAGCTTCTGGTCGAACCACCCGGGCGGGTCGCAGGCGGTCGAGAAGGCTCTCGTCGAGAAGTTCAACGCCTCGCAGTCGGCGATCACCGTCACCCTCGTGACCGCCGGGGCGAGCTACGAGGAGGTCGCCCAGCGCTTCCAGACGGCTCTGACGGGTGGGGGGCTGCCGGGCCTGGTGATGTTCTCCGACGTGTGGTGGTTCCGGTACTACCTCAACCAGTCGATCATCCCGCTGACCTCGCTGCTCAAGGCCGTGAAGGTCGACACCGCGGACTTCCGGCCGAGCTTCTACTCGGACTACCGGTATGCGGGCGAGCAGTGGGCCGTCCCGTACGCGCGCTCGACGCCGCTGTTCTACTACAACAAGTCCCACTGGGCCGCCGCCGGTCTGCCGGCCCGTGCGCCGAAGACCTGGAACGAGTTCTCCGAGTGGGCTCCGAAGCTCATGGGGGCGGGCGTCGGGACCCAGAAGGCCTTCCAGTACCCGGCCGTCGCGGGTTACGCCGGGTGGACGTTCCAGAACAACGCCTGGGGCTGGGGTGGCGCGTACAGCCACGACTGGGACGTCACGATCGACGCGGACCCCGTCGTCTCCGCTCTCGACTGGATCCGCAAGGGGGTCCAGGAGGACAAGTGGGCAGGGGTGACCGCGAACGACCAGGCCGCCGACATCGCGTCGGGCGCCGTGAGCGCGACGGTCAGCTCGACCGGCAGCCTCGTCGGGATCCTCAAGAGCGCTACCTTCGACGTCGGCGTCGGCTACCTCCCCGGCGGCCCGTCAGCCACCGAACCGGTGTGCCCGTCGGGAGGTGCCGGGATCGGCATCCCGCAGGCGATCACACCGGAGGAGCAGCTCGCGGCGGCGACCTTCCTCAAGTTCCTGACCCTCCCGGAGAACACGGTGGCGTTCTCCGCGGCGACGGGGTACATCCCGACTCGCACGTCTGCGGACACCAGCGCGCTCACGGCCAAGGCTCCGCAGATCTCCACCGCGATCGACCAGATCGCCGTCGTGCGGACCCAGGACCGGGCACGCGTGTTCCTGCCCGGTGGCGACAAGGCGATCGCGGACGGGTTCGGTCGGGTCGTCACCCAGAACGAGGACCCGAAGACCGTGCTCACCGCCGTCAAGGCCCAGCTGCAGGACATCTACACGCGCGACGTCAAGCCGAAGCTCGCCTGACCGGAGCCGACCCGGCCCCGTCGTCGCGGGGCCGGGTCACGCCGTCGCCTGACCGGAGCGCCGATAGCTCACGAACCGGTAGCGGTCACCCGTGGTCGACGTGTGCCAGCCCGTGGCGGGCGCGCGCGCCACCTCGACCCACGCGCTGTCGATCGGTGGCGCATGGGTGTCCCCGGTCACCTCGAGGTCGACCTCGGTGACCTCGAGCCGGTCGGCGAGCGTGATCGCCTCGGCGTAGACCGAGGAGCCACCGATCACCCAGGCGTCACGACCCGCCGCGTCGAGAGCAGCCGACAGGTCCGTGACGACGGTCGCGCCGTCGGCGACGAAGCCGGGCCGGCGCGACAGCACGACGTTGGTGCGACCCGGGAGCGGGCGGAACCGCGTCGGCAACGACTCCCAGGTGGCGCGGCCCATGACGACCGGGCACCCCGCCGTCGTCCGACGGAAGTGCGCCAGGTCCTCCGGCAGGTGCCACGGGAGCCCGCCGTCCACGCCGATCACACCGCCGCGCGCCTGCGCCCAGATGAGCCCCAGCCCGGACCGCGCGTGCTCCGGCACGCTCACACGGCCACCGGCGCCTTGATCGCCGGGTGGTGCCGGTAGTCGACGATCTCGACGTCCTCGAAGGTGTACTCGAACATCGACGGTGCCTTGCGCAGGCGCAGGGTCGGGTACGGGAACGGCTCGCGCGCGAGCTGCGTGCGCACCTGCTCCTCGTGGTTGTCGTAGATGTGGCAGTCGCCACCGGTCCAGACGAAGTCGCCGACCTCCAGGCCGGCCTGCTGGGCCACCATGTGAGTGAGCAGGGCGTACGACGCGATGTTGAACGGCACACCGAGGAAGAGGTCCGCCGACCGCTGGTAGAGCTGGCAGCTGAGCCGGCCATCCGCCACGTAGAACTGGAAGAACGCGTGGCACGGCGGCAGCGCCATCTGGGGGATCTCCCCGACGTTCCACGCCGAGACGATGATCCGGCGCGAGTCGGGGTTGGTCCGGAGCTGGTCGATCACCTGGGCGATCTGGTCGACGTGGCCGCCGTCCGGCGTGGGCCACGACCGCCACTG
The DNA here is from genome assembly GCA_035531255.1 of Cellulomonadaceae bacterium. GTDB lineage: Bacteria > Actinomycetota > Actinomycetes > Actinomycetales > Cellulomonadaceae > JAJDFX01. The sequence continues at coordinate 980 of DATKTF010000462.1, read as the reverse complement.
CACGCCGTACACCGGCCCGAGCTCGCCGTCCGGCGCGGCCCACTCGTCCCAGATCGACACGCCGTGCTCTTGCAGCCACCGGACGTTCGAGTCGCCGCGAAGGAACCACAGCAGCTCGTACACGATCGACTTCAGGTGCACCCGCTTGGTGGTGACGAGCGGGAATCCCTGCGAGAGGTCGAACCGCAGCTGGTGGCCGAACACGCTGCGCGTCCCCGTCCCCGTCCGGTCCGCCTTGACGGTGCCGTGCTCGAGCACGTGCCTGAGCAGGTCTTCGTACGGGGTGGGGACCGACGCCATGCCGTCATCGTAATCGTCGCCACGGGAGCCCTCGGGCGCGATACTGAGGCATGTCGTCCTCACGGATCCCCCCCACTGTCGCTGCCCACCTCCCCACCGGTCTGCTCATCGACGGCCAGTGGCGTCCCGCGTCCTCGGGCGCGACGTTCTCCGTCCAGGACCCCGCGACGGAGGAGACCCTGTTCGACGTCGCCGACGCGACCTCCGAGGACGCCCTCGCAGCCCTCACCTCGGCGAACGACTCCTGGCCCGCATGGCGCGAGGTGGCCCCCCGGCAGCGGGCCGACCTCCTGCGCGCCGTGTTCGACGAGATGATCGCGCGCTCCGACGATCTCGCCGCCGTCATCACCGCGGAGGGCGGCAAGCCGCTCGCCGAGTCCCGCGCCGAGGTCGCCTACGGCGCCGAGTACCTGCGGTGGTACTCCGAGCAGGCCGTCCGGATCGACGGGCTCGCGCGGCGCGCGCCGTCCGGGGCGAACCACCAGGTCGTCCTCAACCGGCCGGTCGGACCGGCCCTGCTCATCACGCCGTGGAACTTTCCGCTCGCGATGATCACGCGCAAGGTGGCGCCCGCCCTCGCCGCCGGGTGCACGGCCGTCGTCAAGCCCGCGGCACTCACGCCGCTGACGACCGCCCTCTTCGCCGAGATCGTCCGTGAACAGCTCGAGGCGCGCGGCCTG
>DATKTF010000461.1:0-3487 GCA_035531255.1 Cellulomonadaceae bacterium | reverse complement strand
AGAGCCGCCTTCACGACGCGCGCCGGCGGCGTCAGTGTCGGACCGTGGGGTGGGCTCGACCTGGCGACCCATGTGGGCGACGACCTGGTTGCGGTCGTGCACAACAGGACACTGCTCGAGCGCTGGGTCGGGGCGCCGATCGCGTGGGCGGACCAGGTGCACGGAGCGGACACGTTCGTCGTCACCTCCCCGCCCTCGGATCGGCTCTCTCCCGTCGCACGGTCCGACGCCCTGGTGACCGAGATTGACGACGTCGCGGTGGGTGTGCTCGTGGCGGACTGCGTCCCGGTCCTGCTCGCCGATACCGCCGCCGGGGTCGTCGCAGCGCTCCATGCGGGGCGTCGGGGGCTCGTCGCGGGCGTGGTCCAGAGCGCGGTCGCCGCGATGCGGGATCTCGGTGCGGTTCCGGGCCGTATCCGCTCGACGATCGGGCCGTCGGTGTGCGGTGCGTGCTACGAGGTGCCGGGTGAGCTGCGCGACGAGGTCTCGCGCATCGTTCCGGCGACTCGCGCCGAGACGTCCTGGGGGACACCGTCCCTCGATCTGCCCGGTGGCGTCGCGGCCGTTCTGGGCGCCTGCGGGGTCGGTGACGTGCGGACGCTCGAGCTGTGCACGATGACCGACCTGCGGTTCTACTCGCACCGTCGGTCCGCGCGCCACGCGGAGCCGACCGGACGGTTCGCAGGTGTCGTCCGTCTGGCGGGCGTGTCGCCGCGGTCGTGACCAGGTCCGTTGCTAGCGTGGCGACTGACGCGACGTGCCCCGCATGAGTGGGTGCGAGACGCAGGACAGATGGGGGAGAGGGCAATGGCCGGAGCGCTGCGCAAGACGATGCTGTACCTCGGCCTTGCCGACGACCACGGCGAGCACCTGGACGAGGACTACGTCGACGAGTACGAGGACATCGAGGATCCCATGTCGCACGACTTCGACGCCCAGGTGACTCCCATCAGTCGTGCCGTCGGCCCGCGAGCAGCTGCGCCGATGCCGGCCGCGGGGGACCTTCGGCGCATCACCACGATCCACCCCCGTTCGTACAACGACGCGCGCAAGATCGGGGAGGCGTTCCGCGAGGGGACGCCCGTCATCATGAACCTGTCCGACATGGACGACGCGGACGCGAAGCGCCTCGTGGACTTCTCCGCCGGTCTGATCTTCGGGCTGCACGGGGCGATCGAGCGGGTGACGAACCGGGTGTTCCTGCTGTCGCCCGTGCACGTCGAGGTGACTGGTGACGACCGTCCGGCGAACGCCGAGTCCCGTGCCGCGTTCTACAACCAGAGCTGACGCGTGAGGCTCGTCGCGGGTGCGTTGTCGCTCGTCGTCACGCTGTTCATCGTCGCGCTCCTCGCGCGGATGGTCGTCGACTGGGTGCAGTTCTTCGCCCGGGACTGGCGCCCTCGCGGCGCGGTGCTCGTCCTGACCGAGTCGGTGTACACGGTCACGGACCCGCCGCTTCGTGCCCTGCGTCGGCTCTTGCCGCCGCTCACCCTCGGCACGATGCGGCTCGACCTCGCCTTCACCGTGCTGCTCCTGCTGTGCTGGTTCGTGCTCCTGCTGCTGAGCGTGCTCGGCAGCTGAGGCACCCTGCGGGATCACGTCGTCCCGCAGGTCCCGCGGCGTGGTCGTGCACTGGTCACGCGCGCGAGGGCCAATGTCCGCTAACGTGAACGGCGGCGGTCGGTGGACTGCCCCGGCCCGACCGAGCTCGATCGACAGAGGTGACACCGATGGCGCTGCTGACAGCAGATGACGTCTTGAACAAGAAGTTCCAGGCGACCAAGTTCCGCGAGGGATATGACCAGGACGAGGTGGACGACTTCCTCGACCTCGTCGTCGGCACTCTCCGCGAGGTCCAGGGAGAGAACGACGACCTCAAGACGAAGCTGGCGGCGGCGGAGCGACGCATCGCCGAGCTGAGTCGTTCGGGAGCGGCACAGGCTGCCCCGGCCGTCCCGGTGGAGGCGCCGGAGCCGACACCCGAGCCTGCGCCCACGCCCGCCCCTGTCGTCGCGGCTCCGGTGGCTCCGGCGCCCGTCGTCTCGGCGCCGGTTCGCCAGAGCGAGCCCGAGTCGGCGACCGGGATGCTCGCGCTGGCGCAGAAGCTGCACGACGACTACGTGCGCAGCGGCCAGGAGGAGGGCGAGCGACTCATCGCCGAGGCGAAGTCCCAGGGCACCCGGATCGTCCGCGAGGCAGAGGAGACGTCGAGCCGCACGCTCGGTCAGCTGGAGCAGGAGCGGTCGCTGCTCGAACGCAAGATCGACGAGCTGCGCGTCTTCGAGCGCGACTACCGCACCCGGTTGAAGAGCTACCTCGAGAACCTTCTCGGGGACCTGGACAACCGCGGCAGCGCGCTCCAGGGCCGCACCACTCCCGGCGGTCAGTCCCAGGGCGACGGACAGGGTCTCTGACCCGCTCGATCCCCAGCGCGACACGCGTTCAGCGACGACAGGACGCCGCTCTCCCGGACGGGAGAGCGGCGTTCGTCGTCGTGCGACCGGCCCGTGCGCCTCGCACCAGGACAGGAGTCGACCCGGGCCGCCGTGCGCGTCGTGTTGTGCGTACCGGCGCGGGCGCATACTCTCTCCTGACTTCCCTGGAGAGAGGGCACTGATGGTCGCCGACGACGCGATGACGACGGCTCAGCTGGTGGGCGATGACGGGCTTCCCGTGATCGAGGACCTCCCGGTCCGCCCCGGCGAGGAGCCTTGGACCGTGCAGGACGTTCGCGCGCTGCGGGGCGAGCTCGTGAGCGAGGTCGATCGACTGACCGCGGAGCTGACGAGCGCGGACACGGAGCTGTCCGACCTGCTGCGCAACTCGGGGGACGGTGCCGGCGACGACCAGGCGGACTCCGGGTCGAGCGCCTTGGAGCGCGAGCAGGAGCTGACCCTCGTCAACAACACCCGCAACCTGCTCTCGCAGACCACGCACGCGCTCGGGCGGGTGAGCGACGGCAGCTTCGCGACGTGCGAGTCGTGCGGTGACCCGATCGGCAAGGCCCGCGTCCTCGCCTTCCCCCGGGCCACCCTCTGCGTGACGTGCAAGCAGCGCGAGGAGCGTCGCTGACCTCGAGCCATGGGAGACTTCTCCCCGATGTCGACGACGCCTGAGCCTGTGACGAGCAATGACGAGCTGACGATCTCCTCCGCGCCTGAGCGCGCTGCGGGACCGACCTCGACGGCCCACCGACGACGACTGATGGCGCTGCTCACCAGCCTGACGGTCGTGGTCCTCGTGATCGACCAGGTGGCGAAGGCCTGGGCGGTCGCCTCGCTCGTCCCGGGAGAACGCACTCCGGTGCTCGGCGACCTGCTCGGGCTGTCCTTGGTCTACAACCCGGGTGCCGCGCTGTCGATCGCGACCGGGATGACCTGGCTGCTCACGGTGGTCGCCGTCGCCGTCGCCGTCGTGATCGTGCGGGCGTCGCGCCGGATCGGTTCGACGGGCTGGGCGGTCGCACTCGGTCTCCTGCTGGGCGGGG
>DATKTF010000460.1:0-5792 GCA_035531255.1 Cellulomonadaceae bacterium | reverse complement strand
GAGGACCCGGGCATGATGATCGACCAGCTGATCCGCGACTACACGAACAACATCGCCGAGGCCGAGGACGCCGTGGCGCAGACCATCGGGAACCTGCGCCTGGCGGAGCAGGACCATGCCGCCGACGTCGCGGCAGCGGCGGACTGGGGCCGCAAGGCGCTCGCCGCGTCGAACCGCGCGGACGCGCTCCGCGCCGCGGGCAGCACGGCCGACGCCGACCGGTTCGACAACCTGGCCAAGGTCGCCCTCGGCAAGCAGATCATCGCCGAGCAGGAGGCCACCACGGCCGAACCGATGATCGCCTCGCAGACCGAGGTCGTCGAGAAGCTCAAGGCCGGGCTCGCCACGATGAAGGACAAGCTCGCCGACCTCAAGACCCGGCGCGACTCGCTGGTGGCCCGGCAGAAGAGCGCCGAGGCCCAGTCGAAGGTCCAGGGCGCGCTCGCGTCGATCAACGTGCTGGACCCCACGAGCGAGATCTCCCGCTTCGAGGACAAGGTGCGGCGCGAGGAGGCCAAGGCCGCCGGTCAGGCCGAGGTCGCGGCGTCGTCCTTGGACGCGCAGTTCGAGGAGCTCGAGGCGTCCAGCGCGGCGGTCGAGGTCGAGGCGCGACTCGCCGCCCTCAAGAGTGCCGGCGGCTGACCGGACGGCGTCTGGCGAGACGACGCGACGGGCGGTCGGCATCCATGAGGGATCCTCGCCGGATGCCTGCCTCCGTCGCCCAGAGCATTCCCAGGCGGTTCTCAGACATCCGCGGGACACTGCTGGCATGACCACTCCTGAGGCGCGCCTGCTCGTCGTCGACGACGAGCCGAACATCCGCGAGCTCCTTGCCACCTCGCTGCGTTTCGCCGGCTTCGAGGTGCACACCGCCGCCGACGGGGCCGCCGCCCTCCGCGTCGCGCGACAGATCGAGCTCGACCTCGTCGTCCTGGACGTGATGCTGCCCGACATGGACGGGTTCGCCGTCACGCGGCGCCTGCGCGAGAAGGGTCAGCACGTCCCGGTCGTGTTCCTGACCGCACGCGACGACACGCAGGACAAGGTGACCGGGCTGACCGTCGGCGGCGACGACTACGTGACGAAGCCGTTCAGCCTCGAGGAGGTCGTCGCGCGCATCCGCGCGGTCCTCCGCCGCACCCAGCCCGACGCGGACCTCTCGTCGAGCGTGCTCACCTACGCCGATCTGGAGCTCGACGAGGACAGCCACGAGGTCACCCGCGGCGGACGCGTCGTCGAGCTCTCCCCGACCGAGTTCAAGCTGCTGCGCTACCTGATGCTCAACCCCGGACGGGTGCTGTCGAAGACCCAGATCCTCGACCACGTCTGGCAGTACGAGTGGGGCGGCGACGCGAACATCGTCGAGTCGTACATCTCCTACCTGCGGCGCAAGGTCGACAACGTCAACGCCCCTGACGGCTCGCCCGTCGCGCCTCTGATCCACACCAAGCGCGGCGTCGGGTACATGCTGCGTCAGCCGTCGTGACCCGAGTCCGCGATCGGCTCCACGGCGTGCCCCTGCGGCTGCGGTTCGTCGCGATCACGACCACCCTCCTGCTGATCGGGCTCGCCGTGGTCGGGGCGACCGCGCTGACGCTGCTGCACCGGTCGCTCGTCCAGCAGGTCGACGACCAGCTCACGTCCGCAGCCAAGGAGGTCGTCGAGCAGGCCACGCGGACCGCACAGGGTCTCGCCGGTGACACGAGCTCCGGCGCACCGAGCGACTACTACGTCCAGTTCGAGACCGCCGACGGCACCCCGGTGCAGACGGTCTTCAACCGGACGAGCACGACGTCGGACCAGTTCCCGGTGATCCCGTCGATGACCTTCGCCCAGGTCAGGAGCCTCGCGTCCCCGTTCACGGTCCGCTCGGTCGACGGCAAGAGCAGCTGGCGGGTGATCGCGGGCACCTTCACGGACGGGTCCGGCAGCGTGTTCGTCGCCCTCTCGCTGCACTCGGCGAACGTGACCATGTCCGAGATGCAGATGGCACTCCTCGGCATCAGCCTCGGCGTCGTCGCGATCGGTGGGGTGACCGGCTACGTCGCCGTCCGGCGCTCGCTGCGTCCGCTCGAGGAGATCGAGAGCACCGCGGCGGCGATCGCGGACGGCGATCTCGGCCGACGCATCCCCGCCGCCCCGGAGACGACCGAGGTCGGCCGGCTCGGCGTCGCGCTGAACGGCATGCTCACCCAGATCGAGAGCGCCTTCGACGCCCGGACCGCCTCGGAGGCGCGCATGCGACGGTTCGTCGCCGACGCGTCCCACGAGCTGCGCACGCCGCTCGCCACCATCCGCGGCTACGGCGAGCTGTTCCGGATGGGTGCGCTGACCGAGGACGAGCAGCTCAGGGACACGATGCGGCGCATCGAGGGATCGGCCACCCGCATGGGCAGCCTCGTCGAGGACCTGCTCGCCCTGGCGCGGATGGACGAGGGCCGTCCGATGCGCAGCGACCACGTGGACCTGGCCGTCCTCGCCGGGGACGCCGTCGGCGACCTGCACGCCCTCGACCGCGACCGACCGGTCCGGCTCGTCCCCGCGCAGGACGGCGGATCGATCGGCCCGACGGTGGTCGTCGGCGACGAAGCACGTCTGCGACAGGTGCTGGCCAACCTGATCGGGAACGTCGTCCAGCACACCCCGCCGGGAACGCCGGTGGAGATCGGGCTCGGCATGCTCGACGACGAGAACGCCGTCGTCGAGGTCCGGGACCACGGCCCCGGCATCTCGCCGGAGCACGCCGCCCGGGTGTTCGAGCGGTTCTACCGCGTCGACGCGTCGCGCACCCGGGACTCCGGTGGCGCCGGGCTCGGGATGGCCATCGTCGAGGCGATCGTCACGAGCCACCAGGGTCGGGTCGAGCTCCTCACCACACCCGGTGGCGGGACGACGGTCCGGGTCACGCTGCCGCGCACGCCCCGGGCATCGCACCCCGCGGTCACCGGAGAGCAGGAGGTCACGAGCCTGGAGGAGGTCGACGTCACCTGACCCGCTGAGAGGCAGGTGTCGACCAGGGTGAACCGGGCCGCACCAGGGGGCTACGATGGCCCGTCCTGAAGAAGTACCCCCTTCGTGAGGCTGATCAATGGGCGTCGTGCTCGCACCGCAGTGGCTCCTGCCGTCCTTCGTCCGGAGCGTCCAGGGAGCCGGCGCGACGGCATCCCCTGACGAGATCCGGTCGGTCGGCGAGGACCTGATCGAGCGGTGGTGCGGCCCTGGCCGCCATTTCCACACGCTGAAGCACCTCACCGACGTCCTCGCCCGCGTGGACGAGCTCGCCGAGGAGACCCACGAGCCCGAGCTCGTGCGGCTGGCCGCCTGGTACCACGGCGCGGTGTTCGACGCCGCCGAGCGCGCCTCGTACGCGAACCGGGGCGGTGAGGACGAGGTGGCGAGCGCCGCGCTCGCCCGCGTCCAGCTCGAGAGCCTCGGCGTCCCCGACCGGGCGGTCTCCCGGGTGAGCACGCTGGTGATCGCACTGACCCGGCACGCGCCCGTCGCGGGCGACTTCGACTGCGCCGTCCTGTGCGACGCGGACCTCGCGATGCTGGCGGCCGAGCCCCAGCGGTACAAGGCCTACCTGCACGAGGTCCGGGAGGAGTACGCGCACCTGCCGCTCGAGGACTACGTCAGGGCCCGTGTCCGGATCCTCCACAAGCTCCTGGCACGGGTGGCACTGTTCGTCAGCCCGCTCGGCACCGCGTGGGAGGAGCCTGCTCGGCAGAACATCGGCGCAGAGCTCCACCGGCTCGAGAAGGAGCTCGCGCTGCTCGAGGGCGCTCATGCCCGGCACGAGGGGGACGCCACCACCGACGGTCCGTCCGTGGTCGACCGTGACGGCACGCCGTCCGAGCAGCCCGAGGACGCGAGCCACCCGACCACAGGAACGTCGGACGAGCGCTGAACGTCGTTCGTCAGGACGGCGTGCGCGACCCGGCCGCCGGTTCCGTACCGTCGTGACCTCCCAACCCGAGGAGGACGCATGAGCAGGTACGAGGTCGACAGCGCGCAGATGGCGCAGGCGGGGGCCGCGGTCCAGCGGTCGACGGCCGCGGTCAGGGCCGAGGTCGCCCTGATGCAGCGGCACCTGACCGATCTGCAGTCGAGCTGGCGCGGAACCGCGGCGACGGGGTTCGCCGCCGTGATGGCCGAGTGGTCGGCGACCCAGGTGCGCGTCGAGCAGAGCCTGGACCAGATCACGGCCGCCCTGCACGCCGCCGCACAGACGTACGCCGACGCCGAGCAGCAGGCCGCACGTCTCTTCTTGTCCTGACAGCGCAGGTCGTCCTGACAGCGCGGGTCAGGCGGCCGGTCCCACGTGCAGCACGACGCGCCGAGGCGTCGGCTCTCTCCGCCGGTCCTCGTAGGATCTGGCGGTGTGACCGTCCTGATCGATCCGGCCCTCTGGCACCGCCACGGACGCCTGTGGGGTCACCTGGTCAGCGACACGTCCCTCGAGGAGCTGCATGCCTTCGCGGCGCTCGCAGAGCTCCCTCGACGCGGCTTCGACCTCGACCACTACGACGTCCCGGACGAGCTCCACGACGCGCTGGTCGAGCTCGGCGCCGTCCCCGTCACCTCGCACGAGCTCATCCGCCGGCTTCGTGCCTCCGGTCTTCGCGTGCGTGCTCGCGATCGCTGACCCACTCCCGCGCGAACGAGAGGGTGACGCGCAGCGAGGTCACCGACGACGGCGCCACGAACGACGGCGGGTGCCCCGGTCTCCCGGGACACCCGCCGTCGTTCGTGCGAGATCCGGCCCGCTGCGTGCTCAGGCCCGATCGGCGATCAGTCGATCAGAAACCGCCGCCGAAGTCCTCGCCACCGCCGCCGCCGGCCGGTGCAGCCTTCTCCGGCTTGTCGGCCACGACGGCCTCGGTGGTCAGGAACAGCGCCGCGATGGACGCCGCGTTCTGCAGAGCGGACCGCGTGACCTTGACCGGGTCGTTGATCCCTGCAGCGAGCAGGTCCTCGTACACGTTCGTCGCGGCGTTGAGGCCGTGACCGATCGGCAATCCGCGGACCTTCTCCGCCACGACGCCGCCCTCGAGGCCGGCGTTGATCGCGATCTGCTTGAGCGGGGCGTCGAGAGCGACACGCACGATGTTCGCGCCGGTCGCCTCGTCGCCCTCGAGGTTGAGCCCCTCGAAGGCGGTCTTGCCGGCCTGGATGAGCGCGACGCCACCACCGGCGACGATGCCCTCCTCGACGGCCGCCTTCGCGTTGCGGACGGCGTCCTCGATGCGGTGCTTGCGCTCCTTGAGCTCGACCTCGGTCGCCGCACCGGCCTTGATGACGGCGACGCCGCCGGCCAGCTTGGCGAGGCGCTCCTGGAGCTTCTCGCGGTCGTAGTCCGAGTCCGAGTTCTCGATCTCGGCGCGGATCTGCGCGACGCGACCGGCGATCTGCGCCGCGTCGCCCGAGCCCTCGACGATGGTCGTCTCGTCCTTCGTCACGACGATCTTGCGCGCCGTGCCGAGGACCTCGAGGCCCACCGTGTCCAGCTTGAGACCGACGGTCTCGGAGACGACCTGACCACCGGTGAGGATGGCCATGTCCTGCAGCATCGCCTTGCGGCGGTCGCCGAAGCCCGGCGCCTTGACGGCGACGGACTTGAACGTGCCGCGGATCTTGTTGACGACGAGCGTGGCCAGAGCCTCGCCCTCGACGTCCTCCGAGACGATGAACAGCGGCTTGCCGGCCTGGATGACCTTCTCCAGCAGCGGCAGCAGGTCCTTGACGTTCGAGATCTTGGACTCGACGAGCAGGACGTACGCGTCCTCGAGGAC
>DATKTF010000459.1:0-2915 GCA_035531255.1 Cellulomonadaceae bacterium | reverse complement strand
GTTGATCCCTGCAGCGAGCAGGTCCTCGTAGACGTTCGTCGCGGCGTTGAGGCCGTGACCGATCGGCAGTCCGCGGACCTTCTCCGCCACGACGCCGCCCTCGAGGCCGGCGTTGATCGCGATCTGCTTGAGCGGGGCGTCGAGAGCGACACGCACGATGTTCGCGCCGGTCGCCTCGTCACCCTCGAGGTCGAGACCCTCGAATGCGGTCTTGCCGGCCTGGATGAGCGCGACGCCACCACCGGCGACGATGCCCTCCTCGACGGCAGCCTTCGCGTTGCGGACGGCGTCCTCGATGCGGTGCTTGCGCTCCTTGAGCTCGACCTCGGTGGCCGCGCCGGCCTTGATGACGGCGACGCCGCCGGCCAGCTTGGCGAGACGCTCCTGGAGCTTCTCGCGGTCGTAGTCCGAGTCCGAGTTCTCGATCTCGGCACGGATCTGCGCGACGCGACCGGCGATCTGCGCCGCGTCGCCCGAACCCTCGACGATGGTCGTCTCGTCCTTCGTCACGACGATCTTGCGCGCCGTGCCGAGGACCTCGAGGCCCACCGTGTCGAGCTTGAGACCGACGGTCTCCGAGACGACCTGACCACCGGTGAGGATGGCCATGTCCTGCAGCATCGCCTTGCGGCGGTCGCCGAAGCCCGGCGCCTTGACGGCGACGGACTTGAACGTGCCGCGGATCTTGTTGACGACGAGCGTGGCGAGAGCCTCGCCCTCGACGTCCTCGGAGACGATGAACAGCGGCTTGCCGGCCTGGATGACCTTCTCCAGCAGCGGCAGCAGGTCCTTGACGTTCGAGATCTTGGACTCGACGAGCAGGACGTACGCGTCCTCGAGGACGGCCTCCTGGCGCTCCTGGTCCGTGACGAAGTACGCCGACAGGAAGCCCTTGTCGAAGCGCATGCCCTCGGTCAGCTCGAGCTCCAGGCCCAGGGCGCTGGACTCCTCGACCGTGATCACGCCCTCCTTGCCGACCTTGTCGAGGGCCTCGGCGATGAGCGCGCCGATCGCCGGGTCGCCCGCGGAGATCGAGGCCGTGGCCGCGATCTGCTCCTTGGTCTCGACCTCGACGGCCTGCTTCAGCAGCTCGGCCGTGACGGCCTCGACGGCCTTCTCGATGCCCTTCTTGAGGGCGATCGGGTTGGCGCCGGCCGCGACGTTCCGCAGGCCCTCGCGCACGAGCGCCTGGGCGAGCACGGTCGCGGTGGTGGTGCCGTCGCCCGCGACGTCGTCCGTCTTCTTGGCGACCTCCTTGACGAGCTCGGCGCCGATCTTCTCGAACGGCTCCTCGAGCTCGATCTCCTTGGCGATGCTCACACCGTCGTTCGTGATGGTGGGCGCACCCCACTTCTTGTCCAGGACGACGTTGCGACCCTTGGGGCCGAGCGTCACCTTGACGGTGTCGGCGAGGATGTTGAGTCCTCGCTCGATACCGCGACGGGCCTCCTCGTTGAAGGCAATGATCTTGGCCATGGGGCTGTGATCCTCCACTGTGGCAATCGGGTGGTCGGTAGGTGCCCGCGACGGACGGCCCGGACCGCGACGGTCATGTCCCGTCACTGTCCGAACCTCACCGGACGACCATGGTGATTCTGTCACTCTCTGCCTGAGAGTGCTAAGTCAATGGTTAGCACTCGGTACCCGAGAGTGCAACCTGCCTCCGCCGTCGGCGAACGCGGTCCGGACCCGCTCCTCCCGGCCTCGGCGGCCTCGGCGGCCTCGGGCAGCGCGGGCGGCCCGGTGGGCCCGGGCGGCCCGGATGCTCGGCCCAGCTCAGCGCGTCGACCCCGGTGTCGACGTCGGAGCGAGACCGGGCCTCCGGGTGATCCCGAACCGGTCCCGCAGCACCCGACGCGCGGCGTGCCACCCGGACATGCCGTGCACGCCCGGCCCGGGCGGTGTGGACGCCGAGCAGAGGTACACGCCGGGCACCCCCAGCCGGTACGGGTCGACGGCCAGGCGAGGTCGTGCGAGCAGCCGGTAGGCGCTCACGGCGCCGGACCCGATGTCGCCGCCCGGGTAGTTCGCGTCGTGCTCGCTCATCCGCGACGCGGGGACCGCACGCGAGGCGACGACGACGTCCCGGAAGCCCGGTGCGAACCGCTCGATCTGCGCGGTGATCGTCTCGGTCATGTCGCGCGTCGAGCCGGCGGGCACGTGCGCGTACGTCCACAACGGCCGCAGCCCCGCCGGGCCGAGGCGCGAGGGGTCGGCGACCGTCGGGTCGCTCACCAGCACGACGGGGTAGCGCGCATGCCTGCCGGTCGCGACGTCGTTCTCGGCCCGGGCGATCTGCGCGCGACTCCCCCCGAGGTGCACCGTCCCCGCGCGTCCGACCTCGGGATGCCACCACGGCACCGGACCGGAGAGGACGAGGTCGACCTTGGCGACCCCGTTCCCGTAGGGGAAGCGCGACAGGATCCGGGCACGCACGGGAGCGAGTCGGCGCCCGAGCACCTGGACGGCGGTCCGAGGCGTCGTGTCGAAGAGGTAGGCCCGAGCGCTGGGCAGGTCGTCGAGATCGGCGACCGTGACCCCGGTGACGAGCTCGCCGCCGTGCGCGCGCAGGTCGGTGACCAGGGCGTCCGTGATCGCCCGGCTTCCGCCGCGCGGGACCGGCCACCCGCCGACGTGCGCGAGGGTCGCCAGCGTCAGGGCAGTTCCAGCAGCCGCCGGCGAGGGAAGACGCACGCTCGCGTGGGCACCTACTCCCGTCAGGAGCGCCGGTGCGACGTCCCCGCGGAACCGGGCGCCGGCGGCGGGACCACCCTGCTCGAGGAGCCCGACCATGAGACGCAGGGCGGTCGGGCCGTGCGCGAGAGGACCGTCGCCGACTCGCGCCCGGTCCCCGAGGACCACGTCCGCGAGCGCGTCGGCCCGATCGACGAACGGTCCCAGGAGGCGCCGCCACG
>DATKTF010000458.1:0-4678 GCA_035531255.1 Cellulomonadaceae bacterium | reverse complement strand
CCTGAACGTGTACTGGCGGTCAATCGGTGGCAGGAGATCAGGAAGCAGGTGGTGCAGGAACTTGCTGCCTGCGACGATCTGGGTACGCGAGGTGCTCACCTTGATCCGTTCGATGACATCCCAGGTCGTCGCCGCGACGTGCTCTGCCTCGGCCGCGGGCAGACTGGTGATGCGGAGCGGCCACAAGGTCTCCAGTGCCGGCTCGCACTCCCTTAGTGCTTTGGTGATCTGCTGGAGGTCGCCGACTTTGGCGGTCTGCGGTCCCATCCGGTGCATCCCCCACGCGGGCAGCACGGCGTACACGCACTCAAGGAACTGCGTGTCACCGAGGAGCAGACCGACCGTGTCGTGTGCGCGCCGGCGTTCGATCGCCCGCTCGTGGAAGTACAAGCTAGGGCCGGGGAACGCTTGACTTGCCTCGAACGTCGTGACGTAGGAGGCGAAACCATCGACGAGCTCCTCGATGTTGGCGTTCATCCGGTCTGAGGATCGGTGCTGAGTCCGTCGCTGTGCGGACGCCCGTCGCGGCGTTTCGGCCGTCACTGAGGTAGTAGTCCGGTCGAGGTCGGCGACCGCGTTCACCAGTTTGCCGCTGGTGCCCCGCTCGCGGGTGATGATCTGCTCTGCGGCGAGCTCCCGGCAGATCGCGTTGACGTAGTGACGGTTCATCCGCGCCGTAAGCGCGATCTCGTCATCGTCCAGCGGTATCCGGCTTGTCCGGACAACTGTGAGCACCTGGGCCCTGCGGTCACCGAGACGCTCAGTTTCCATGCCCGAATGCTCCCACTCGTGAGCCGATGGACGCACCGCCTACAGTGACGCCGAGCGCACAGCATCATCGACGAACCGGGATGCCCGGCCCGGCAGGAGTCAGTCACGGTCGTCGCCGTACTCTCGCAGGTCGCAGACGACTCCTTGGTGGGGCTGTTGCGCCGGCCGACGGAACTGACGCACCCGCTGGTTTCGTCGGCCGATTGCCGACCTCGATCTGCGCCTCGGGCAGGCTCGAACCACGCTCAGATCCGAAGAGCCCGATAACACCGTCCCGACGCGAGGGCCAGCCGTCCTGCCGCGCCAGGTGTCGACGACGAGTGTCGTCCGACAGGCATGCCACGACTGCGGCTCGTGTTCTGGGTGGAAGAGAATACGGTCGAGCGGTTGACAGAACCCTGACAGGAGCTGCACGGGAGACGAGAGGGTGATCGAGCATACTGGTACAGGTATGATCGACGAATGGATGCGGCGACGTTGATCCGGACGACGCGGGAACGCGCGGGCCTGAGCCAGGGGCTGCTTGCCGCACGCGCGGGCACGTCCCAGCCGGCGGTCTCGCGGTACGAGTCCGGTACGTCGTCGCCGTCGGTGGAGACCTTGGACCGGTTGCTGGCGGTGATGGGTGCCCGGCTTGATCTCGTGGCACAGGGCTCTCCGCGGCACCTGGACGTTCGCACACCGAGGATGGCGAAGCTGCGGGCGCACCGTGAGCTCATCCGCCGAGCGGCCCACCGGCGCGGGGCGTCGAACGTCAGAGTCTTCGGGTCGGTCGCACGCGGGCAAGACGGTCCCGACTCCGACATCGACCTGCTGGTCGACTTCGACGTGCACGCCAAGGGCCTGTTCCCGCTGGCCGCGTTGCAGGACGAGCTGGCTCAGATGCTGGGGGAGCGGGTCGACGTCGCCCCTCAGGACGCCCTCGCCCCCAAGGTCGCCGAGACCGCCCTGGCTGAGGCGGTGCCGCTGTGAGCCGCACGGACACCGAGCGGCTCCGCGACATCCTGGACTGCGTCGAGGGGATCGGCCGCGCCGAAGCGACAGCGCGGCGCTACCCGGACGATCTCGACGTCGCGCAGGTAGCCCTCGACGCCGTGCAGCGCCACGTCTTCACGATCGGCGAAGCGGTCAAGGCCTTGTCAGTGGACCTGCGAGAACGCCATCCCGATGTCCCCTGGTCCGACATCGCCCGCATGCGCGACCTCGTCGGCCATCACTACTACAAGCTCGATCCCCATATCGTTCGCGCGACCATCGGCGAGCCCGTCGAGCAGCTGCGGGCAGCATGCCAGGCCATCCTGGTGGAGGCGGCGGCGCGAGACGAGCCCGAACCGTAGGCGTTCGACGTCGACCTCGGGGTCTGCGAGGAGGTGATCCGCGGCAAGGTTGCTGCGGTGGTGTCATCCGATTGGCAACCCGGCAGCGTCGGGCGATCGCGTCATCCCGCGTGCGGTGATGGCCGACGCACCGACGGAGCTGCGACAGCGTGATTGGCGTTTCGTCAGAGGTCTTGTCCGTGCTGTTCGTGGCGGCACCGCTCGACGAACTCGTTGAGGCAGTCCAGCGGGATGCGTCGGAGCCGGCCGATGTGGACTGACTCGATGGCGCCGCTGGCCATCAGCTCGTAGAGCATGCTTCGCCCGATCGACAACCGCTGAGCGGCCTCAGGGATCGTGAGCATGACCTGGCGCTGTTCCTGGATCTGGGTGGCCTGGCTCATCGGGCTTCTCCTTCGGGTGGGATCGGGCTCTGTCGGGATTCACAGGCTCAGTACGGGACCGTCGCGGGACGGTGCGGGCGAGCCGGACAGGTGGCTGAGGGTTGGGCGTCGAGATGCAGCCGGCGGTCCAGGCATTCGGCCGGGTGGCACGGGTGCGGGCTGGTCCGGGTGGAAGGTCTCCCATGTCTCGGTGGCGGTGGGTTCGGTGTGGGAGGTTGCCAGGATCTGGTCGAGGACCTCGCGGCAGGAGGCCGGTGCCCGGGTCTGGAGGCATTCGGGGTCGGGTTCGTCGGTGACGACGTAGGTGTGGTTGAGGTATCGGCCGCGGGACATGGCGACGTAGAGGTCTTCGCGGGCCATGCCGGGTGCGGCGATCGTGTGAGTTTCGTCGACGGTGATGCCTTGGGTGCGGGCGGTGGACGTGGCGTAGCCGAGCTCGACGTTCTCGGCGACGTAGGCGGCGGGCAGGTGCACGGTGGCGCCGTCGGGCTGGTCGGGGACCTGGGCCGGTCGGGCGCGGATGGACCCGTCGGGCAGGACGGCGGTGATGTCCCAAAGGGACCCGTTGCGCACGAACCCGTCGGTGGTGCGCAGGCGTCGGTGGTTACGGCGCGTGACGACGCGGTCCCCGACCCCGGCGGTGAGCCCGTCGTTCAGGGTGACGCCGTCGCGGCTGATGGTCCCGGCAATGACGCCGTCGGCGTGGGCGCGGGCGTTCAGCTCGCGGACGGTGCGGTTGTCGGCGGCTTGCAGGACGGCGACGCGACCCTCGTCTCGGGCGGTGGTCACGGCGTCCAGGGCGGCGTCGAGCATGTCGTCGTGGGCCCCGGAGGTGAAGGCACCATGTGCCTGGTAGGTGTCGAGGGCGGCCGGGTGGGCGCGGCGTAGCTCGAGGCTGGCGCGGGCCTCCCACGGGTGGGTGAACCGCCACAGGGAGGTGAGCTCGGCGGTGGGGCCGCGGCGGGCGAGCAGACCGAACGCGCCGCCGGCGTCGATGGACCCGCGTTGCAGGTCGTCTCCGACCAGGACGACCTTGGCGCCCGCGTCGCGGGCTTGGTCGGTGATGGTGGCCAGGGTGCGGGTGTCGGCCAGGGACGCCTCGTCGATGATCACGAGCTGGCCGAACGCGAACCGCCACTGGTCTTGTTCGATGCGCAGCGCCCACTGGGCCTGGTTGGCGGCCTCGCGCTGCTGGTACGTCGCCGCGGTGAGCCGGACCGGTTCCAGGGCGTCGTAGCGGGCTCGGCGGGCCCGGGCGCCGTCGCCCGTTGTTTCGTAGATCCACTTGGCGGTCGTCTCACACGGCGCGCCGATCGACCCAGCGAGGGTGTGCGCGGCGGTGGCCGACGGGGCGAGCCCCACGACAGGCCCCACCCACCCGGACCAGAACCCGCACAGCGCCGCAAGGGCGGTGGTCTTGCCCGACCCCGCGGGCCCGACCAGGGCGTCCAGCAGGTGCCCAGAGTCGATGATCGCCTCCACCGCGGCTCGCTGGTCGGGGGCCAGGGCGGCCAGGTGCCGCTCGGCGCGGAGCTCGCCCGCCCCGCGCCGGATCCTGTTGTCGTGGACACGGGTTTCGGTCGCGTCGATGAGGGTCTTCTCGGCGGCGAGCAGCTCGACGGTCGTGTACAGCGACTCCCCGACGCGGCGCCGGTCGGGGTCGCGGGTGTCGTCCAGGTGCACGCACAACCGTGCGGCGTCGGTGGTGATCGCGTTGACCAGGACGAGTCGTTCGGTGGGGGAGGCCATGCGCAGGAGCTTGGAGGCGCGTAGGGCTTCGGCGCCGAGGTTCCATGTCGTCCACACCGAGCGCCTCCTCGACGCCTGGGCAACAGCGCCGGTGGCGAGGGCCTCGCGGACCTCGGACCCCACGTCGTGGGCGTGCAGCGCCCGCCCGTAGGTCCCCTGCAGGGCGCGGGCTGCCAGGTCGACCGGTTCGAGGCCGGTCAGGGCCCGGGCGCGGTTGGACCAGTCGGCGAACAGGTCACTCAGCCGGTGGAGGGTCTTGGGTGGGCGGGTCGCCCGCGCCAGGTGCTGGCGCGCCCTGGTGGTCTCCACCCGCGACGGAGCCCGGCCGTGGTTCGCCTCGAACTGGGCGGCCCAATCCTGTTCGGCGCAGTGGATCTGCTCGGCCCGGGTGGAGAACGCCGCCAGTAGGTCGTCTCCGATGCCGTCGACCTCGAACGC
>DATKTF010000457.1:0-2372 GCA_035531255.1 Cellulomonadaceae bacterium | reverse complement strand
GGGGCCGAACTCGATGTCGTGGTTGACGATGAGGAAGTAGGGAGAGAGCGGCGCGCACTTGATGCCGAGATTCCAGGAGGCCGCGACGCCGAGGTTGTGCGGCAGGCGGACGACGTGGACCTTGACGCCCAGTTGCTCGTGCCACGCGATGTGCGGATCGATCATGTCGCCGTTGTCGATGACGATGACGCGGCCGACTGGGTAGTCGATCGACCGCAGCAGGCCGAGCAGTCGCTCCGGCTCCGTCAGGATCGGGACGATCATCGTGGATATCAACGCAGGTGCTCCCTCATGTGCTCCCAGACCGCGTGGTGGTCGTCCTTGTCGGCGGTCCAGCCGCAGTCCGGGTCCACCGGGCACTCCTGCTGCTGCGACCTGCGGCGCGTCTCGACCGTCGTCGGACTGTCGTCTCGGGCCGTCCACCGTCGCCCCCGGCTGGGCCGCGTGCTGCTAGCCACGCTGGAGGCTGGGATCGTAGTGGTGGACGATGCGCGGGATGTGCGCGAATGACACGCCCTCGCTGTACATCCTGGTCCACAGGTCGGCGTCGCCGTTGAGCCCCCGGCTGAGGCAGTCGAGGTCGTATCGGTAGTCGCGGGCCTTCCCGCGGTAGACGTACGCGCCGTTGGCGATCTGCCCGTCGCCGGGAGGCCACGCGCCCCACCGCTGCTCTCGCGGCGAGATGCTGATGCCGTAGCAGAAGTCCACGCCGCGCGCCTCGGCCTCGCGGACGAGCACCTCGTTGTGGTCGGGCTCGTACCAGTCGTCGTCGGCCAGCACGCTGATCCACTCGCCCTTGGCGGTGTCGAGGCCGTGGTTCAGCGCGGCGAGGCCGATGGTGCCCCACTCGCCCCCGACGTGGTCGAGGTTGGTGAAGCGCACCCGGCTGTCGTGCTCCGCGAGGTAGGTCATGTGCTGGACCGTCTCGGCGTCCGTCCCGTCGCCCACGACGTGGAGTTCCCAGTCTGGGTCGGTCTGGGCGAGGATCGACGGGATGGCCCGGTTCATCAGCAGGACCGGCCGATTGTAGGTCGGGGTAATGACACTCACGGTCATCGCATCGACCTCGCCTTCTCGTAGATCCCCACCAGCCTCGCGGCCACCTTCGCCTCCTCGTGCCACCACTCGACGATGAACTGCCCGACCGCGGCGCTCGCCGCTCGGGCCTCGGGGTCCCGCATGTACGCCACCATGCCCGGCAGCGTGCCCTCGTTCGCGAGCAGGAACGGCAGGTTGCCGAACGTCCGCTGCATCAGGTCGATGACGCGCTGGTCGCGGCACCCGCCGACGACCGGGATGCCCATCGCCATCGCCTCGATGCCCGACAGGCCGTATCCGTAGGTGAGCTGGTCGAGGACGAGGTCGGCCCGCGCCTTGCGGTACAGGCAGGACTGCCAGTCCACCCACTGGATGAGGTCGAGGTCGAACCCTGCGGCGGCGCACGCCTGCTGGAACGCGGCGGTTCCCTTGATCGGCGCGTTGGTCGGCGAGTGCGCCGCCCGCAACTCCTCGTGCGGCGAGAACGCCTCGGCCCGGACTTTCCGCATCCTCGCGGTGTCGCACGGGTTGGGGAGCCACTCGACCGAGGAGTCGATGAGCGTGAGGTCGAGGGTCGAGCAGATCGGGTAGGCGCGGAACCGCGCGACGGACTCGATGAGGGACCGGGTGTTCCACTCGCGGAAGATGGTGCCGTGGTGGTGCATCACGAGCGGTCGGTCGGCCCAGTCGGGGAGCCAGTCGACCGCGTCCCACCGCTCCATGACGTGGAGCACGTCCGCCTTCGCGGCGAGGCCGAGGATCTCCGGCGTCGGGGGGAGTCCCGGCGGCCACAGGATGTCGATCGGGTACTGGATGTAGTTCTGCGTCCGGTGGACGGCCCGCGCCGTCCAGTCCGTGTGGCGGTTGAGCGCCTGCGCCAGCGCGACCCCCACGCCGCCCGTGTCGTCTTCCGCGCTCAGGATGAGAACGCTCGGCATGGCCGCAGTCTAGTCCCTCGCCCAGCCCACCGTCAGGGCCTGCTGCGGGATCGCCCCGCTCGCGGCCGTCGCCGCGACGACCTCCTGGATGACGAGGTACGCCGTCCGGTCGTTCGCCGCGGCGAGGACGGACGTGTCGAAGGTGTACCGGCGCCCTGCGGCCAGCGTGGTCTTGGCGACTGTGGATGTCGCGGCGGTCGGGGTCGCGGCGGTGGCCGTGGTGCCGACCTTGATGGTCACGCCGCTCGGCAGGGCGCCGGATACCGTGGAGAGTTCGAGGTAGAAGTCCGAGTACGTGTGCCCGTCCGCCAAGTCGACCTTGACGGCGAGCCACTTCTCGAAGCTGTTGGTCCCCGGCGCGACCATGTGGCTGCCGGGGTCCACCGTCGCCGCGTC
>DATKTF010000456.1:0-10413 GCA_035531255.1 Cellulomonadaceae bacterium | reverse complement strand
AACATCGCCGACCAGAAACCGACCTCCTGGAACAAGGTCCGGTCTCGCCTTCGCACCTTCTTCGAGTTCTGCTCCCGGAGGGGCTGGGTCGACCAGGACCTGCTCATCGACATCAGGCCCAAGCGTGTGGTGCGCGAGCAGCGCCTCCAGCTGACCGCAGGAGAGCTCCAGCAGCTCCTGGGGGTGCCAGATCCACGGGAGCGGGCGCTGATCTCGGTGGCCATGAACACGGGCTTACGAGCGAGCACGATCACGAGCCTGAGGGTCAAGGACGTCGACCTCCAGAGCGGCTCCTTGCATGTCGTGGTCACCAAATCCGCGTACGAGGACCAGCTGCCCATCACCAGCGACCTCGATCGCGAACTGGGGAGCTGGCTCATCACCTACGCCCAGGAGATCGGGCGTCCACTGGCTCCCGACGACTATTTGGTGCCCTCTCGGGGCCTTCGCAGGAACCGGATGATCGACGGGCGCTGGACGGGCTCCTGGGGCGACCTGGAGCCGAACGTCCGGATCGTGCACGCCGCCGCGATCATCAAGCGGGCCCTGGAGCGCCAGCTGGGCATCACCACGGTGAAGGGCGAGGGCATCCACACGGTGCGTAGGAGCGTCGCGCGGATCGTGTTCGAGCAGGCGTCCAGCCAGGGTCACGACGGAGCGCTCAGAGTGGCTGCTGCGCTCCTGGGGCACTCCAGCACGGCGGCCACCGAGATCTATTTGGGCGTCTCTGCCGACCGGCGCAAGAGGGATGACCTGATGCGGGGCAGGAGCCTGTTCCCAGACGATGCGAACGTGGTCCGACTTCTGGACCACCGGTTTGCGGCGGAGGCCTGAGCTCTCGGATCGGGCACGAGAGCATCGGAACGGCCCGGATGCCCCTGGCCAGACGGTAGATCGGGCAGCACAAGGCCTCCGAGAGCCACTCGGAGGCCTTCGTGCTGTCAAGAAGGTGCTGAATCTATGCCGGTCTCTCGTCGACTCCTTCCGCACCAAGAGAAGTGCCCCTCGCGACCGCGCCACACGGTCCAGGGGTAGTCGAAGTAAGGAAGGGAACCCTCGACATGGCCATAATCGGCACCACGAGCTCTGGAGCCGGTCACCTTCCACCGGATCGCGGCTGACGACCCCGACTAGCGCGAGATCGGCCTGATCGCAGAGGACTGCACCGACGTGCCCCACCTCGTGCAGTACGAGGACGGGCAGCCGGAGGGAGTCGCCTACGAGACGGCGCTCCCGGTGCTCCTGCTGGCTGTCGTCAAGGCCCAGCAGGCTCAGATCCAGGCACTGACCAAGCGCCTCGATGAAGGGAACCTCTGATGGCTGCCGGATTGCTGAACGCCAACGGCGTCTGGATCTATGGGGAGGGTGATCCGTCCTCTCCCGTGTCCACCCTGCTCAACCTCGGGCAGAACGCGACCTCCAACGCCATCGGCAGCGCCAAGACACGGCTGTCGTCCCTGGAGTCCCGGGCGACGGTGCTGGAGACCAAGGTCAACACGACCATCGGGACGATCATCCAGAGTCAGGGCACAGCGACCCAAGCGGGCACTGCGAGCAACGACATCACCTACGCCTCGGCACTCCTCACGGTCCCTGCGGGGACCTGGATGATCCAGGCGCACGCGAACGTCATCAACACCATGGTGGCCGACACGGCGGTTGTCGCGGTCTGGAACAACACGACCGGCTCAGAGGTGCCGAACTCTTCCGGGCCTGCGACGACGACGTCCACGAATGCGATGACAGGACTCTCCTCACGCTTAACGGTCGTAACCGTGGCCACGAGCACGGTCTTCGCCGTCAGGTGCAAGCGCAACGGGGGGTCGGCCATCACCGTGACGGCCTCGAACTGTGCGGGCACGCCAGCCGCCGGCATTGAAGCAGTGAGGCTCCGGTGACCGGCAACGTGGCGGACATCGACAACATCTGGGCGCTCCTGGCGCTCTTGGTCGTGCTCGGAGTCCCGGCATCCTTCACCTGGCTGAACTCCCGCACCACCCGCCGGACCCTCGATCACGAGACAAAGGCGAACTCTGGATCGACTCTGAAGGACGCCCTCAACCGGTTGGAGGCAGGGCAAGCAGCCCAGCGGATCATCTTGGACCAGCACACAGTGAGCCTCGCCAGCCAGGACGAGGTCCTGGAGACCATTGGCTCGCGGGTCGCGACGCTGGAGACGCACGAGAAGGCCAACCACCCGGACACGACACAATAGGCTGCGCCTCCGGCTTCGCCCAGCCTATTGGATCGATGGGTAGATAGGCGGATACTCGATTTCTGGCGGATTCACGCTGTAACCGAAGCACCCTTCGTCGTCATAGGAGAGCCGCACCCCCGACACCCCGTCTGCGTTCCGATGGAAAGACCAATTCCCGATAAGAATGATGCGCACATCGAAACGCTCTCTGACATCGTTGACTTCGATGTCATAGTCGTATTCGAGCACCTCACCCTCACCAATCTTTCTGTACAACTCCTCCCCCTGAGTAAGTGACCTCCCCTCACGGATCAGATACCAGGAAACCCCCCGCCCTCTCGGATCGGCCGCCTTCCCTGAGAAGTGCAGAACGTGGCCAACGGACGGTCGCTGCCGTGCCGATCCCTCAAACTCCCATGCAGTTGCCCTCGCGTCACTGCCAAACCCGTCGCGCAGACTCTCGATCGTCGGATAGAAGTCGCGCGATCCATCCCTCCGACTGGAGTACACCGAAACCTGGTTGCCCAATTGACCCGCGATCCCCGCGATCAGGTCGCGCTCGAACTGAACGAGAGGCCTGCTGTGCGCGATCGCATTGCGCACATCATCGATAACCTCGAAGTATGTTCGCATTCTCGCCTGATCGTCGAAGATCGGCTTGAACTTCTCCCAGTTCTTTAGGACGATACCCTCAAGCTCGTGAGTGTACGCGAAATCAAGAAGACTCGCCGGAGGAATGTGTCCGTCACGTCTCTTCGCCTCCTCGACCCTCTTCCGTTCAAGCCCTTCACGCTCGGGAGCGCCAGCGGCTTCAAGCCATTCCGAACGAGGGAATACGACATAGATGGCATTTCGCAAGGCGGTCTCAATCGCGTTCAAAGCGTTCGCAGGTTCCATATTCACCTTCCGCATTCCTCGGATCTGCCGAGGCGTCCAGGGACTCATCCAGTCAACTGCTCAGCCGCAACCCTAGCGCTGAACACCCACGCGCAGGTGGTCCGCTCCTGATCAGACGCTTGCCCCGTTAGGCATCTGATCCGAGTTCAGAACGCATCACGTCGCGCAGCACATCGCACTGCACGTACACCCGCTTAGCCGCCTCATGGAGGCCGTCGCTGCCCGGGGGGCGGCGTAGCAGAACCAACCGACGCGCCGCAATACACAGCTTGTCGACGGCGATGACGGTCCGACGGGCCTCAGAGTCCACCGTCTCGCTGCCATATAGGGACGCCTTGCTTCGCAACCCGCTCAGCTCACGATTCGCGGATTCGAGAGCTTCAATGTGCGCTTCGGCAGAAGCGAGCCAATTCTCGTCGGGCAGGCCGGGAGTTGGGAACCTGAACTCTGCCGCTGCCACGACGATCGACTGACGTGAGTCTTCAATCTCGATGTAGACGTCGTGTCTTGCCGCGACCGTTCGGTGCCGACGCTCCATGTCGACCGCGTTCGAGTGTCGGCGATCCTCTGCATCGATGGCAGCTTGAGCCCGGCGATCCTCAGCATCTAGCGCGTTCCGCGCTCGAACATCTTCGGCCTTGAGTACCGCTCGGGCATTGATGCCGGATGCGATGAGGAGCCCGACGAGCGCGATCAGCGACGGCACGGTGGCCAGTAGCAGCTGACCCGTGGAGAGCGTGGCGGTGACCGCTTCGGTACCTGCGGCAGCGACAATATCCACGACCGGACGATAGCGCGTATCTCTGACGCCACGGTTCTTCACGGGCTTCCGCTGCCCCGACGGCCACTATCCGGGACTCGTGACTCACGTGTAACTTGAACTCAGCGGAGCCCGATCGGTACATCGAGGTCGGTGTTCGTGCAGGTCAGAACCGGTGCCCTACTCCCACTCGATCGTGCCCGGCGGCTTGCTCGTGACGTCGAGCACGACGCGGTTCACCTCGGGCACCTCGTTCGTGATCCGGTTCGAGATCACGGCGAGGACCTCGTACGGCAGCCGCGTCCAGTCGGCCGTCATGGCGTCCTCGGAGGACACCGGACGGAGCACGATCGGGTGACCGTACGTGCGCCCGTCGCCCTGCACGCCGACCGACCGCACGTCCGCCAGCAGCACGACGGGGCACTGCCAGATCTCCCGGTCGAGGCCCGCCTTCGTCAGCTCCTCGCGCGCGATCGCGTCGGCCGCCCGCAGCGTGTCGAGCCGCTCGGCCGTCACGTCCCCGACGATCCGGATGCCGAGCCCCGGCCCGGGGAACGGCTGGCGCCACACGATCCCCTCGGGCACCCCGAGCTCGAGGCCGACGGCACGCACCTCGTCCTTGAACAGGGCGCGCAGCGGCTCGACGAGCTCGAACTGGAGGTCGTCCGGGAGCCCGCCGACGTTGTGGTGGCTCTTGATGTTCGCGGCGCCCTCGCCGCCACCCGACTCGACCACGTCGGGGTACAGGGTGCCCTGCACGAGGAACCGCACCTCGGTGCCGTGCTCCCCGGCCTCGGCGACCACCTCACGTGCGGCGTCCTCGAAGACCCGGATGAACTCCCGGCCGATGATCTTCCGCTTGGTCTCCGGGTCGCTCACGCCCGCGAGCGCCGCGAGGAACCGCTCGCGCGCGTCGACGACCATGAGCCGCACGCCGGTCGCCGCCACGAAGTCGGTCTCGACCTGCTCGGCCTCACCGGTCCGCAGCAGCCCATGGTCGACGAACACGCACGTCAGCTGCTCGCCGACGGCCTTCTGCACGAGGGCCGCCGCGACGGACGAGTCGACGCCGCCGGAGAGCCCGCAGATCACCCGGGCGTCGCCCACCTGCGCGCGGATCCGCTCGACCTGCTCGGCGATCACGTTGCCCGGGTTCCAGTCCGGCGCGAGGCCCGCCCCTTGGTACAGGAAGTTCTCGAGCGCCTGCTGGCCGAGCGGCGAGTGCTTGACCTCGGGGTGCCACTGCATGCCGAACAGCCGCCGGGCCCGGTCCTCGAACGCGGCGACCGGGGAGCCGGCCGACGTCGCGAGCACCTCGAAGCCGTCGGGCGCCGCGTGCACCGCGTCGCCGTGGCTCATCCAGACGACCTGCTCGTCCGGGCTGCCGGCGAGCACCGATCCGGCCGCGTCGACGTGGACGGTCGTCCTGCCGTACTCGCGTGCACCGGTCTGCGCGACCGTGCCGCCGAGGGCGGCCGCCATCGCCTGGAAGCCGTAGCAGATCCCGAGGACGGGGACGCCGGCGTCGAACAGCGACGGGTCGACGGTCGGGGCTCCGTCGGCGTACACGGACGACGGACCACCGGACAGGATGATCGCGACCGGGTCCTTCGCCAGGATCTGCTCGACGGAGGCCGTGTGCGGCACGATCTCGGAGTAGACGTGCGCCTCACGGACGCGCCGGGCGATCAGCTGCGCGTACTGCGCACCGAAGTCGACGACGAGTACCGGCCGGTGCGAGGGGGTCGCGGTCACGCGGCAAGGGTATCGGGCTCGAGGACGGCCTCGGCGTCCGCGTGGACCCGGCGCTCGAGCACGAACGACATCACCGGCACGACGCCGGCCAGGACCATCGCGACCAGCCGGCTGTACGTCCAGCGCATCTTCGTCCAGAGGTCGAGCACGGCGGCGAGGTAGACGACGTAGATCCAGCCGTGCGCGAACGGCACGTACTGGAACACGCCGAGCCGGTCCTTGCTGATCCCGACGACGTAGTGGAGCACGACCTCGAGACACAGCAGCAGCAGCATCGAGCCGGTGATCCATGCCATCACGCGGTACCGACCGAGGGCCGAGCGCGCCTTGTCCTGCGGGTTCGTCTGTGCCACTGTCCTGGGTCCTGTCCTCGGCGGAACCGACCGCGGGCGCGGCGGTCGGCACGACGATTGTCCACCACGTGCCTGTCGGCCCCGCACCCGCGTCGGAGCATGCACCCGCCTGCACCCGTCCCGGCGCGTCGTGGCTCGCCGTGCCCGCCTGGCCCGCCTGGCGCGTAGCCAGGACCCGAGCCACCTCGAAAATGAGTCGGCGGTGTCCGCGCATCGGTCTAGCGTTCACGCACGTGCGCCCCCTCCCTCCGGCCGACCCCGGCTCCCCGCCGCTGACCTCACCACAGGCCTACCTGTGGTGGCAGGCGCGCCGTCAGGGTCCGCTGCTGGTCGGGGCGGTCGCCGTCGAGGTGGTCGGCCAGCTCGCCGGCGCCGCGATCCCGGCGGCACTGGGCGCGGTGATCGACGACGGCATCGTGCACGGCGTCTCGGCGTCCCTCCTCGCGGGGTGCCTGCTGCTCGCTGCGGCGGGACTGGTCCAGGTCGCGGGCAACGTCATCGGGCATCGGCTCGCGGTCGAGAACTGGCTCCGCAGCGCGTTCTCCTCGTCCCAGCTGATCGGGCATCACGTCACCCGGACCGGAGACGCCGTCACGGACGTGCTCCCGACGGGCGAGGTCGTCGCCACCGTGGCGACCGATGCGCTGCGGACCGGCGAGCTCTTCGCGATCGCGGGCCGGTTCGTCGGAGGGATCGCGGCCTACGCCGGCATCGCGATCGTCCTCATGCGGACCTCGGTCACGCTCGGCG
The DNA here is from genome assembly GCA_035531255.1 of Cellulomonadaceae bacterium. GTDB lineage: Bacteria > Actinomycetota > Actinomycetes > Actinomycetales > Cellulomonadaceae > JAJDFX01. The sequence continues at coordinate 3,701 of DATKTF010000456.1, read as the reverse complement.
TGCTCGTCGTCGTCGGTCTGCCGCTCGTCGTCGCGGTCCTCGCGATCCTGGTCACCCCGCTGCAACGCCGTCAGTCCGCGCAACGCGAGGCCGCCGGACGGCTGACCACCCTCGGGTCGGACACCGTCTCGGGCCTGCGGGTCCTCCGCGGCATCGGTGGCGAGGACGTGTTCAGCGCGCGCTACCGCGAGCAGTCCCAACGGGTGCGCCGCGCCGGTGTCGCCGTGGCCCAGACGCAGTCCCTGCTCGACGCCCTGCAGACGCTCCTGCCCGGGCTCTTCCTCGCCGCGGTCGTGTGGGTCGGCGCCCGCCTCGCGATCGGGGGCGAGATCTCCACCGGGCAGCTCGTCGCGTTCTACGGCTTCGCCGCGTTCCTCACCCAGCCGCTGTGGACCGCGACCGAGACGATGCGTGTCGCCACCCGTGCGGTGGTCGGCGTGCGCAAGATCCTCGCCGTGCTCCGCGTCCCGGTGGCGGGAGCCGACGTCGCGGACCCGCGACCGGCACCGACGCCCGGCACCGAGATCGTCGACGTCGCGACCGGCCTCGTCGTGCGACCGGGCGAGGTCCTCGCGCTCGTGAGCGCCGACCCGGACGAGAGTGCGCGGGTGGCGGCTCGCCTGGGCCGGTTCGACGGCGCGCACGCCACGTCCGGCCGTGCGCCCGTCCGGTGGGGAGCGGCGTGGCTGCACGACGTCGCTCTCGCCGAGGTCCGCGAACGCATCGTGGTCTCGGAGTCCGCGCCGCACCTGTTCACCGGCGTGCTCGCGGACGAGCTCGACGTGCGGGGCACCGCCACGACGGCACAGCTCGAGCACGCGATGCACGTCGCGGACGCCGCCGACGTGCTCGAGTCCGTCCCGGGCGGGCTGACCGGGGAGGTCGCCGAGAAGGGTCGGTCGCTCTCCGGTGGTCAACGCCAGCGGGTCGCGCTCGCGCGTGCCCTGCTCACCGAGGCCGAGGTCCTGGTGCTCGTCGAGCCGACCAGTGCGGTCGACGCGCACACGGAGGCACGGATCGCGCGACGACTCGCCGCAGCGCGGCACGGCCGCGCCACCGTGATCGTCACCGCGAGCCCGCTCGTCCTCGACGTCGTGGACGACGTCGCCTTCCTCGCCGGCGGCACCGTCGTCGCGCGCGGGCGGCACCGTGACCTGCTCGACCCTCAGCACCCGGCCTCGGCGGCGTACCGGGGCGTCGTCTCCCGAACCCCGGACGACACCCAGCAGCACGACGACACCGTCCGACCGCACGACGGCGCCGCCCTCGAGGACAGCAGGACCCACGACGACACCGGGACGGAGGAGCGCCATGAAGCTGCCCGTCGCTGACGCCGCAACCGTCCGCCGCCGGACGGCGATCCTGCTCCGGCGGCACCGGCGCACCCTGGCCGGGGTCGTGACGTTGCACGCGCTCGCCGCGGCCGCCGGCCTCGCCGGGCCGTGGCTGCTCGGACGGCTCGTCGACGACGTGACGACCGGGACCACGGCGGCGGCCGTCGACCGCCTCGTCGCCGTGCTCACGGTCGCGGTGCTCACGCAGTCCGTGCTGATCCGCTTCGCCCAACGCTCGGCGATGGTGCTCGGCGAGTCCGTCTTCGCCGAGCTCCGCGAGGAGTTCCTCGCCACCGTCACCCGCCTGCCGCTGTCGACGGTCGAGCGCGCCGGCACCGGGGACCTGCTGGCCCGCACCACCAACGACATCGACCGCGTCCAGTACACGGTCCGCTTCGGCATCCCTCGCGTTCTCGTCACCGTCGCCACGATCGTGCTGACCGCGGTCGCCGCCGCCCTCACCGACCCGCTCGTCGCGCTCGGGCTGCTCGCCGGCGCCCCGTCGCTCGTGGCCGTCACCCGGTGGTACCTCCGCCGCGCCGCACCCGCGTACCTGCGCGAGTCGGCCGCGTACGCCGCCCTGAACGGCACGATCACGGAGTCCGTGGAGGGCGCGCGGACCGTCGATGCGCTCGGCACCGGGCCTCGCCGGCGGGCACGCGTCGACGCGGACCTGCGGGAGGCCTTCGCGGCCGAGTCGGCGACGCTCCGGCTCCGCACGGTGCTGTTCCCCGGCGTGGACGCGTCGTTCCTGCTGCCCGTGCTCGCCGTCCTCGTCTGGGGCGCGTACCTGATCTCCACGGGTCACGCGACGATCGGCGCCGTCACCACGGTGGCGCTCTACGCGACGCAGGTCATCCACCCCATCGGGGAGCTGATCTTCTGGCTCGACGAGATCCAGGTCGGGACCACGTCCCTCGCGCGCATCCTCGGTGTCCAGCAGGTGGCTCCCGACCGGACCGCGGGGAACCGTGCACCGGCCCACGACGCGATCGTCGGGCGCGGTGTGCGGTACGCCTACCGCGAGGGCCACGACGTGCTGCACGGGATCGACCTGGACCTGCGGCCCGGCGAGCGTCTGGCGGTCGTCGGGCCGTCCGGTGCGGGGAAGTCGACCCTCGGCCGCATGCTGGCCGGGATCCACCCGCCGACCGGGGGCACGGTGACCGCGGGTGAGGTGCCCCTCGTCGAGCTCCCGCTCGAGGATCTGCGTCGGCACGTCGCGCTCGTCACCCAGGAGCACCATGTGTTCGTGGGCACCCTGGCCGAGAACCTGCGGCTCGCGCAGGCCGATGCGGACGACGACGCCCTGCTGCGCGCGCTCGACGCGGTCGACGCCCGGACCTGGGTCGAGGCGTTGCCGGACGGGCTGGAGACCGCCGTCGGCTCGGGCGGTCGGGTCATGACCCCCGCGCAGGCCCAGCAGGTCGCGCTCGCACGGCTCGTGCTGCTCGACCCGCACACGCTCGTGCTGGACGAGGCGACGTCACTGCTCGACCCTCGGGCCGCACGCCACCTCGAGCGGTCGCTCTCCGCCGTCCTCGCCGGTCGCACCGTGGTGGCGATCGCGCACCGGCTGCACACCGCTCACGACGCGGACCGGGTCGCCGTCGTCGACGCAGGTCGGATCACCGAGATCGGCTCGCACGAGGAGCTCGTCGCCGCCGACGGCGACTACGCGGCCCTGTGGCACTCCTGGCAGCAGGACTGACACCATGCGTCGCACCCTGCTGATACCGCCCGGCGTGGTCGTCCCCGACGGTGCGCTCACCTGGAGGTTCTCCCGGTCGAGCGGACCGGGCGGGCAGTCGGTCAACACCGCCGACTCGCGCGTCGAGCTGTCCGTCGACCTCGAGGCGATCGCCTGGCAGGACGACGCGCAGCGGGAGCGGGCGCTCGAGCGTCTGCGCACTCGGCGGATCGGTACCGTCGTGACCGTCGCGGCGTCCGAGCACCGGGCGCAGCTGCGCAACCGCGACGCGGCCCTGGACCGACTCGTCGCCCTGCTCACCGCTGCCCTCGCGCCGCCGGACCCACCACGGCGCCCGACCCGGCCGAGCCGTGCGTCACGCGAGCGACGCGTGCGCGCGGAGCGCCGACGTCAGGAGATCAAGGCGCTCCGGCGCCGACCCGATCCGCGGTAGCACGAGCCGCCGTCCGAGGCCCACGGACGCCGTCGGCCTCGTCGCGGACCATCCGGGTCCAGAAGAACAGCGCGAAGCCGCCGAAGATCCACCACTGGGCGGCGTAGGCGAGGTTCTGCAGGTTCAGGCCTGCACCCTGGATCGTGGGCGGCCGGAGCACGAGCACCGCCGCGCTCTGGGCGGGTTCGAGCTGCGACACGACGAGGTATCCCGAGTAGATCGG
>DATKTF010000455.1:0-2998 GCA_035531255.1 Cellulomonadaceae bacterium | reverse complement strand
CGCTGCGGTCGCACCGGGGTCGTTCGGGTTGACCGACCCGGAGTCCACGAGCGCGAGGATGTCGCCGTTCGTCACGTCGTAGACGACCGCGGCCGCGCCGTCCGCCTGGGTCGCGGTGACCATGGCGTCGACGGCGGTCTGAGCCTTGTACTGGAGGTCGCGAAGGATCGTCAGCTGGACCGAGGCACCCGGCTTCGCGGGCGTCGTCTTGTCGTAGCCACCCGGGATCTTGACGTACCCCATCCCACGCTCATAGGTCTCCGAGCCAGCCGTGCCGGTGAGCTCGGAGTTGAGCGTGTACTCGATCCCTGCCTGCCCCTTGCCGTCCGCGCCCACGAACCCGAGGACGTTCCCGCCGACTGCGCCTGCGGGGTATACGCGCTCGGTCGTCCGCTCCGCGTTGATGCCCGGGATGGCGAGCTCCATGATCGCGTTGCGCACCTCGGGGAGGACGTCCTTCTTGAGGATCACGTACCGACGGTCCCCGACGAGGGTCGCGCCGAGCTCCGCAGGATCCAGCTCGAGCAACGGGGCCAGTGCCGCTGCCGCGCCGGCCGGGCCGCGCTTGTCAGGACCGGAGGCCGAGGTGGGGTCCCAGGTGGCGATGAGGGTCTGGTCCGCTGTGATCGTGTACCGCTCGACCGACACCGCGAGGGCGACACCGTTGGCGTCCGTGATCTCGCCACGGTCCGCCGGCAGCGTCGTCGTGGTCAGTCGGTCGTCCAGGGCGACCTGGGCGATCGACGGCCCCTTGATCGCCTGGACGTACACGAGACGACCGCCGAAGACTGCGATCACGCCCAGGATGATCACGGTCAGGATCGCCTGCCGACGCTCGGGGGCTCCCACCCTCGCGCGGCGTCTCGCATCGGTCCGCGCCGCCTTCGCCGCAGTATCGAGCGTGCGACGCCTGTCGTCGCGAGCCCCGGCGCCGCGGACCGAGGTCTCGCGCACCGCGGTCCTGCGCGCCGCGGTCGAGCTGTTCGTCGCGCCACGCTCGGAGGCCGGACGTCGCGCACCTCGAGGGGTCGTGCTCTCCGGACGTCCCGCGCTCCCCGTCGGGTCGGGTCGGGCCGCGCGTGCGCGCTGCACCCGGTCGCGCGGGTCCTGGCCGCGACCCTCGCCCTGCGACGCCATCAGTGCGCCGCCGAGGGGGTGCCGAGGACGGCGCCGTCCGAGAGCCGGAGGAACGCGAGACCCGGCGCCGGGACCATGCCCAGTGCCTGTGCTGCGGCGGCCAGCTCGGCCGGGGACGCCTTCGCGTCGAGCGCGGTCGACAGTCCCTGCTCGTCGCGCGCGAGAGAGGCGAGCTGACGGGTCAGGTCGTGCGCCTCGTAGGCACCCCGCGCCATGCTCGTGTTGAGCAGCAGCGCTCCCAGCAGGGCGACAGCCAGGATCGAGATGCAGAGCAGGACGAACGGGACGCGCGTGCGCTCGTGGACCGGCGCCCGCACGATCCGTAGCCGTGGGCGCGGCGCCGGGGTGACCCGCTGCGGGACCTGGCGCGGGGCCGGCGCGAACTGCGGAAGCGCGCTCACGACGAGGTCCCCCTTCTGCGGGTGTCAGCGGGTCGGTGCGGTCGGAGGTGGTCAGGTGTCGGCCGTAGCCGTTCGGCAGCGCGGAGACGCACCGACTGTGACCGAGGGTTGCGGGCGATCTCGATCTCGTCCGCCTCCTCGGCGCCGCGCGTGACGAGACGGAGGAACGGTCGGTGCGTGTCCGGCTCGACCGGGAGGTCGACCGGTGCGCTCGACACCGCCCCCACCGCGAGCGCACGCTTGACGAGCCGGTCCTCGAGCGAGTGGTACGCCTCGACGACGATCCGTCCACCGATCGCGAGGGCCTCGATCGACGCGGGGAGCGCGCGCTCGAGGGTCTCGAGCTCGCGGTTGACCTCGATCCGCAGCGCCTGGAACGTCCGTTTGGCCGGGTGACCACCGGTCTTCCGCGTCGCAGCCGGGATGCTCGCCTGCAGGATCGCGACGAGCTCGCCCGTGCGCTCGAGCGGACGGCGGTCGCGCGCCGCGACGATGTTGCGAGCGATGCGCTGGGCGAACCTCTCCTCGCCGTACTCCCGCAGGACCCGGGTGAGCTCACGCTCGTCGTACGTGTTCAGGACGTCAGCGGCCGTCGTCCCGCCGGACGGGTCCATGCGCATGTCGAGCGGGGCGTCCTGGGAGTACGAGAAGCCTCGTGCGACCTCGTCGAGCTGGAGCGAGGAGACCCCGAGGTCCATCAGGACGCCCTCGACCTGTGCGACACCGAGACGGTCCAGGACATCCAGGACGTCGTCGTACACCGCGTGCACCGCCGTGAAGCGGTCACCGAACCGGGCGAGCCGTCGCCCGGCGAGGTCGAGCGCCTCGGGGTCACGGTCGAGGCCGATCACCACGACGCCCGGGAACGCCTCGAGCACCGCCTCGGTGTGCCCGCCCATGCCGAGTGTCGAGTCGACCATCACCGCGCCCGGCGCCCGCAGAGCCGGAGCGAGAAGCTCGACGCAGCGTGCCAGCATCACGGGGGTGTGACGAGCGGCCGCCTCCGCGGGCTGGTCGACCATCGGTCCTCCTCCGTGGGTCTCGTCGTGCTGCGGGTCCTGTGCGCCGTGACGGCTGTCACGCGCGGGATGTGGTGGTCGGGCGGCCCCTCCGCCGTCCGACCAGGTCCCCCACCGGCCCTCTGACGCCGGGGAAGTGCGTCAGAACGGACGGGAGGAGACCTCACCGGAGGGCGTGACGAGGTCACGGGAACATGCGGCCACCCACCTCCTCGGCGGTCGTCGCATAGCCCTCTTCCTGCTCGGCCAGGTAGGCCTCCCACGACGGGAGGTCCCACAGCTCGACACGTGCGCCCCTGCCGATCACGGCCACGTCGCGGTCCAGGCCCGCGTAGGCACGCAACGGTGCGGGGATGGAGATGCGGCCCTGCTTGTCCGGCAGCTCGTCGCTCGCCCCGGACAAGAACACGCGCTGGTAGTCACGAGCCTGCTTCGAGGTCA
>DATKTF010000454.1:0-3455 GCA_035531255.1 Cellulomonadaceae bacterium | reverse complement strand
GGCTGCCGCGTCGAAGACGGCGTCCGCGTCGGCGTGGTCGCGGCGCAGCGCGTCGAGCTCGGGGTCTCGGACGGAGGCCAGCAGGACCTGGTGGAGGCGCGTGAGCTGACCGACCACCGTGAGCAGCCCCTGTTCGACGGACGCCGGGTCGAGGGCCGAGAGCAGCACGACCAGTGCGCGCTGGGAGAGCCGGTCGCGGACGAGGGTCACGAACCCCGGCCAGTCGGCCTCCACGAGCACCGGCTCGACCTGGGCGAGCGCGTCGGCGATCGCCGGCATCAGCCGCGGTCCGGTCGTACCGGCCACCCGAGCCCGGACGGTGCGGTCGAACGCGACGAGCTCCACCCGGTCACCGGCCCGGGACGCGAGCGCGGCGAGCAGCAGAGCGGCCTCGATCGACGCGTCCAGCCGCGGTGCGTCGAGGACGCGCGCGGCCGACGTCCGGGACGTGTCGATCACGATCAGCACACGGCGGTCACGCTCCGGTCGCCAGGTGCGGACGACCACGTCGGACCGCCGTGCGCTCGCGCGCCAGTCGATCGACCGGACGTCGTCGCCGATCACGTACTCGCGCAGCGAGTCGAACTCGGTCCCGGGGCCGCGCACCTGGACCGCCGAGCGTCCGTCCAGCTCGCGCAGCCGCGCCAGTCGGCTCGGCAGGTGCCGGCGCGAGGCGAACTCCGGGAGCACGCGCAGGCGTGCCGGGACGTCGATCGAGAGCTGTCGACCCGCGAGCCCGAGCGGGCCGACCGCACGCAGCGTCACCCGGTCGGCGAGCCGGTCGCCGCGGCGCACCGGGATCAGCACCGTCGTCAGGCGATGCGCCTCGCCTGCACGGAGGTCGACCGGGAAGCGGTCCACGCGCGCGCCGGCAGAGGGTTGCCATGCGTCGCGCACGACGCCGCGCCACCGTCGACGGTCGAGATTGGTGACGGTCAGCACCGACGACACGGTCTCGGTCAGGCGCACCGACGGGGGAACGGCCCGCGAGAGGCTGATCGATCGCGGAGAGGCGGCGAGGGCGACGTCGAGCACGCACAGCAGCACCACCACGACGGCCCACACCACGATGGTGCCGGCCGCGGGCAGCACCGCGACGAGGACGACGCCCAGGGCGGCGAGGACGACGGCACGCCAGGTGATCGCCATGTCGGTGGTCCTTCCCGTCAGCTGGAGCAGGGGTGGTGCGGCAGGTCGGCCGGGCGGCGCCCGATCAGCGGGGAACCGGGACGGAGGCCAGCACGGTCTCGAGGACGCCCTCGACCGTCACGCCCTCGAGCTCGGCCTCGGCGCGCAGCTGGACCCGGTGGCGCAGGGTCGGCTGGACGAGGGCCTTCACGTCGTCGGGGGTCACGTACGGTCGGCCGGACAGCCACGCCCATGCTCGTGCGGTCGCCAGCAGTGCGGTGGCGCCGCGGGGAGACACCCCGAGCGAGAGCGACGGAGCCACGCGCGTCGCGCGGCACAGGTCCACGGTGTACCCGAGGACCTCGGGTGCGATCTGCACGCGGGCGACCTCGGCGCGGGCCTGCGCGAGGACCGCCTCGTCGGCGACGGCGCGGATACCGGCCGCCGCGAGGTTGCGCGGGTCGAACCCCGACGCGTGACGGTGCAGGACCTCGATCTCCTGGTGCCGCTCGGGGAGCGGGAGCGTGAGCTTGAGCAGGAAGCGATCGAGCTGGGCCTCGGGGAGCGGGTAGGTGCCCTCGTATTCCACCGGGTTCTGGGTCGCGATCACGAGGAACGGGTCCGGCAGCGCGCGGGGGTGACCGTCCACCGACACCTGCCGTTCCTCCATCGCCTCGAGCAGCGAGGCCTGGGTCTTGGGGGGCGTCCGGTTGATCTCGTCGGCCAGGAGCAGGTTGGTGAACACCGGGCCCTCGCGGAAGGAGAACTCCGCCGTCCGGGCGTCGTACACGAGCGAGCCGGTGACGTCGCCCGGCATCAGGTCCGGGGTGAACTGGACCCGTTTGGTGTCCAGGTCCAGGGAGGCCGACAGCGCGCGGACCAGGAGGGTCTTCGCTACCCCGGGAACACCCTCGAGGAGGACGTGACCACGGCACAGCAGCGCGATGATCAGGCCCGTGATCGCGGCGTCCTGCCCGACGACCGCCTTGCCGACCTCGCGGCGCACCCCTGCGAGGGCGTCGCGCAACGAGGGCGACGGGGCGAAGCCGGCAGGGTTTCCTTCGGTTCCAGTGCTCACGTGCGGTGAACCTCGCTCTCCAGGTCGTCGAGTCGGCGGGCCAGGTGTGCCAGCCCGGTGTCGTCTGTCGGTGGCGGTCCGTACAGCAGCGCGGCGATCTCCTCGGCCGGGCGGCCCGTCGCTCGTGCCAGGGCGTCGATGACGGTGACCGCGTCGGCCGACCGCGCGAGCCCGATGCGTGTCGCGCACCGGTGAGCGGTGCCGGCCCGGAGAGCGGCGGCGGCGTGGCCGAACGCGCGCGAACGGCGGTACAGCCGACCGCGACCGCGGACCGTCTCGGAGTTGCGTACGACGACGGGCAGCGGCTCGGTCACGAGCCGGCCGAGGCGCCGCCCCCGCCACAGGGCCGCGACCAGGGCGACCAGGAGGAGCTGGACGCCGATGAGCCCGGTCTGCGGTGGGAGCAGGTCGCCGAGGCCAGGCGTCGCGGCCTGGTCGGTGCCGGTGTCCTGCAGCGACGGGACGTACCAGACCAGGGTGTCCTGCCGACCGAGCGCGCGGAGGGCCAGCGCGGCGTTCCCGGCCCGAGCGAGAGCGTCGTTCGTCAACGGTTCGGCCGAGGCCATGGCCGTCAGGCGGCGGGACCCGGTGAGGACGAGGTACGCGCCGGAGGCCGGGTCGTCGCCGTGGAAGCACAGGACTCCCGTGCCGTCGACCAGCAGCAGACCGGTGGTGTCGACGGTGATCTGACCGGCAGCCTGGGCGTCGGGGTCGCTGCAGTCCGCGGAGACGGTCGTGCCGGGCGTCCGCGAGGCGCCGTAGCGGTCGGCTCGACCGTCGCTCAGGGCGGCCAGCGCGGGTGCGGACGGGTCGACGAGGACGAGGTCCGCCGCCGTCCGTCCGAGGGCCGCCACCTGCCCCGAGTCGAGGAGGTCGGTGCTGGTCACGAGGAGGGTCGCACCGGACGTCGCACGCGCGACCGCGGCCGCGGTCGTCCGGACGTAGTCGATCGTGACGCCTCGGTCCGCGAGGATGCGTGCGACGGCGCGGCCTCCCGCGGGCGAGGGGTTGTCCGGCGCCAACGGGATCCCGGACGTCCGCGGACGGGGGAGCACGCTGAGGGCGGCGACGACGACGAGAAGAGCGAGAACGATCGCGGTCGTGCGGCTGCGCCGCCACCGGGTGCGCGCCGAAGCAGTCGCGGTCGACCCGTCGCCGATGACGGTCCCGGCAGCAAGGACTCGGGCCGTTCGGCCCGGGGGCTGGTCGGGGGACCGCCTCGGCGCGGAGGACGGGGTCATCGGGGCGC
>DATKTF010000453.1:0-5840 GCA_035531255.1 Cellulomonadaceae bacterium | reverse complement strand
CGTCGACATAGCCGCCGGGGCCGCAGAAGTCGACCTGCCAGTCGATGTTGAGGAGGGCGGTGCGGGCCGGGTCGATCGCACCGTCGTACGGCCAGGCGTACGGGGTGGCGTCGAGGGCTGGGTAGGTCGCTGTTCGCGAGTCGATGGTCACGGTGTTCCTTTCGGAGAGGAGAGGGAGACGGGACCGTGCGGGTGCGAGGTCACCGAGATGCGGAGCTCGCGCGGGCGAGCGCCGCGCGGACGTCGACGGATCGACCGACCGCGCCGAAGATCCCTCCCGACATGAGGATCGAGGACACCGCGCTGCCGGTGAGCTCCGGGTCCTCCGACGCGACGGCGTCCTCCACGAGCAGGCACTCGTACCCGCGGTCGTTGGCGGAGCGCATCGTGGAGTGCACCCCGACCTCGAACCAGAAGCCGGTCAGGAGGAGCTGGCTGATCCGTCGACCCCGCAGGAGCTGGTCGAGCGGGCTGCCGAAGAATCCGCTCCATCCCGCAGCGCCGACGCGGTGGTCGGCAGGCGCGGGGAGCAGGGTGGCCGGTGGCGAGTCGGCTGCCCGTGCGGCCTTGGCGGGACCGCCGGACCCCCGACGAGGTCGATCGGGGGCGCAGGTCATCACCTCGATGACATGTCCGCCCGCCGACCGCACCGATCGAGACAGCTCGGCGAGGGTTGCTCGCCACTCGCCGTCCGGGGGTACCTCGGGAGCCTGGACGACGACCAGGGCGAGCGAGCCCAGGAGCACCTCGCCGTCCCACGGCCACGCGTACGGGCGCGTGCCGGGCACGTGCAGGTCCACCGAGCTCGTCGTCATGGTCATCGTCCGGCTCCCGAGGGGTGGGCGGGTCAGCTCTTCGGCAGGGTGCCGACGACACCCTTGATCAGGCAGGAGAACGCATTCACCTCGGCGGCCGTCGCCACGTGTCCCGCCGGGACGAGCACCGATCCGTCCTGGCAGTACAGGGGCCCGGCGAAGATCGACGCGTCAGGTCTCGAGATGACGGCCTTCTCGGCCTCGATCTTCGCCTTCAGGTCCGCCGTGACCGACGTGCCGAAGGACGCCAGCTCGAGGGGGTTGTCGCCGGTGGCGAACGAGCCGATCCAGTTCGCGTTGTAGGGGCCGCCGGTGAAGGACCCCGCCTGCACCGCGCCGATGATCTTCTCGTAGATCGGCGCCCAGCTCCATGCCGATCCGGTGAGCCACCCGCTGGGATCGAGCGCCTGGGCGTCGTAGTGGTACCCGACCACGTACTTCCCCGCCGCCTTGACCGCCTGGATCACGGTCGACTGGCAGTCCTGGTGCTGGCTGAAGACGTCAGCACCCTGGGCGAGCAGCGCCGTCACGGCCTGCTTCTGCTTGAGCGGGTCGCACCAGTTGGAGGTGTTCACGATGTACGTCTCCGCTGCTGGGTTCACCAGCTGAGCGCCGAGCTCGAAGGCGTCGATGTTGGCGATCGTCTGCGGGATCGGGAAGGCGTAGATGAACCCGAGCTTGTTCGTCTTGGTGGTTCCTCCGGCTGCCATTCCTCCCAGTCCGACCGGGTCGTAGGCCTGGCCCCAGTAGGTTCCGAAGTTCGGCGGGAAGGTCCCGGTCTCGAAACCGCCCTGGTGGAGCACCGTCACCTTCGGGTGCGCGATGGCGAAGTTCAGTGCGTACGTGAAGTAGCCGTAGCTGGTGGCGAAGAGGACGGTCGCGCCCTTGTCCACCATCGCCTGCATCGTCTGGGTGACCGAGTTGTTCTCGGGGATCTGGTCGGCGGTGAGGACGTTGACGCTCGTGCCGAGGTCCTTCTTGACCGCCGCGGCACCGTCCGCCACCGCCTCGTTGTACCCGGCGTCCTTGGTCGACCCGACCATGATGAATCCGACGGTCGTCGTCGCGGAGGATGCCGACGCGCTGCCGCCTCCCGCGGAGGCCGTGCTGCTGCATGCCGCAAGCAGCACCGTCGTGGCGAGTGCCACCAGCCCTACCGCTGTTCGTCTCGTGTTCCGCATGTCTCCTCTTTCCGGTCGTCTCTGGGTGGTGTCTGTGGCGCCTGTGGTGTCCGTGGTGTCTCGGTGTTCATTCGATGACGGTCATGAGGTCTCGCTCAGCGCATCGTGCTGGGACTCGGGCGCGCTGTTGCGTCCGACGGAGCTGACCGCGACGAGGACGAGCACGGTCACGCAGTAGGGGAGGGCGTCGAGCAGGTACTGGTTGGACGCGATCCCGTGGGCGTGTACCACCGACGAGACCGCCAGCGCCACACCGAACAGGTAGGAGCCGAGCAGCACGCCGAACGGGTTCCAGCGGGCGAAGATCACGACCGCGACCGCGACGAACCCGTACCCGTTCGTCATGCCGTTCGACCAGTTGCCGACGACTCCGAGGGCGAGCTGTGCCCCACCCAGCCCCGCGATCGCCGATCCGGCGCACACGGCGACGAACCGCACCCGCAGGGGACGGTGCCCTCCGGCGAACACCACGGCAGGTCGCTCGCCGGAGGCGCGGAGCACGAGTCCCGTCCTCGTGTAGTGGATGAACCACCAGATCGCGGGGACGAGCACGTAGCCGAGGTACACGAGCGGGTTCTGGTCGAACACCACGGGGCCGAGCACCGGGATGCTCGACAACCCGGGCACCGCGAGTGCGGCGAGCAACGGCACCACCTGACCGTTGTACGACGCACCGAGGACCGAGGTGATGCCCAGGGCGAGGAACCAGACGACGAGCCCGCTCGCGAGCTGGTTCGCACCGCGCAGCACCACGGCCGTCGCGTGCACGGCTCCGCCGGCGGCGCCGCAGAGCATGCTGACGACCACACCGAGCCAGACGTTCCCGGTCCCGACGGCCGTCGCTATGCCGCCGAGCGCGCCGGCCAGCATGGCGCCCTCGGTGCCGAGGTTGATGACTCCCGCGCGCTCGGAGACCAGCTCGCCCAGAGCAGGGAAGACCAGCGCGATGCTTCCCGGGATGGCGTTGGCAAGGATCTCTCCGGTGATGCTCACGTGAGCGCCTCCTTGGTCTTCCGTCCCACCGAGAGCATCGTGAGGACGATCGCGCCGAGCAGGACGTTGACGACGCTCCCGTCCAAGCCCTCGGAGATCTGCAGGCCGTTGCCGCTGAGGGCGATCGCGCTGAAGAGGATCGCGGCCAGCGTCACGCGGACCGGGTCGTTGCGGCCGAGGAAGCAGGCGAGGAAGCCCACGTAGCCGAAGGTCGCCGTGAGGTCCGGTCGGAGCTGGCCCTCGACCCCGATGAGGTTGAGCGCGCCGCCGAGCCCGGCGAGCGCGCCCCCGACGCCCATCGCCGAGACGGCGAGCCGGCGGGTCGGGAGCCCGTTCCGCATCGCGGCCACCGGGTTGCCACCGACGACGCGGAGGGCGAAGCCCCAGCCGGTCCGTCGGATGACGAACCACAGTCCGATCGCGATCGCGACGAGGAGGACGACGGCGAGCGTGACCCCGGTGCCCAGCAGAGGCTGGAGCCTGATCGACTCGGCGAGCGGTCTGCTCTGCGGCTGTCCCGAGCCGTTCGGGTCCTTCCACGGCTGGTAGATCAGGAAGAGCATGATGTCGTTCGCGATGAAGTTCATCAGCAGCGTCGTGACGGACTCCGCCGCCCCGAACGCCACCTTGAGCACACCGCCGATCGCGGCCCACAGCCCTCCCGCGAGGGCTCCGGCAGCGACGGTGAGGAGGACCCCCAGCACGCCGGGGACGTGCGAGCCGACGAGCAGCCCGGCTCCGGTGGCGGCGACGGCCCCGATGATGAGCTGCCCCTCGCCGCCGACATTGACGAGCCCGGCACGAGCGGGGACCGCCACGGCCAGCGCGGCGAACCCGATGGGGACCGCTCGCAGCAGGGTCTGGGCGAGGGCCGAGGGTTGAAGGAGCGACGACTGCAGCATCGTCGGGAGGAGAGTGAGGGGGTTCGCTCCTCGCCACGCGGCGAACGCGGCGAACGCGACCACGCACAGGAGATACGCGCCGGCGACGATCCCGACGCGCGTCCACGGGATCGCACGCCGCGCGGCGCGGGCGACGTCCCAGGCGCGGGATCGCGTGAGGACCAGCCGTTCGCTCGTCATGCTGCCTGCACCCCCGTCATGAGCTCGCCGATGGTGTTGCGGTCGGCGGTCCCACCGGGGACGATCCCGGCGAGTCGACCGACCGCGAGAACGGCCACCCGGTCGCTCAGCGTGAGGATCTCGTCGAGGTCCTCCGAGATCAGGACCACGGCCGCACCCGCGTCGCTGAGCCGACGCAGGAGGGTCCGGGTCCGCTCGGTCGTCAGGACGTCCAGACCTCGCGTCGGGTAGGACGCGACGACCACCCGCGAGTCCGAGGTGAGCGCGAGCGTGAGGAGCGCGCGCTGGACGTTGCCCCCCGAGAGCCGGTCCATGCGTCGGGAGCCCGCGACGACCCGCAGCTCGGCCGCGGCGTCCCGCCGCCGTAGGTCGGCATCGGCCTGGCGCACGTCGAAGGTGAAGGAGCCTGCCGAGTTCCAGAGCGCGGTGTGCTCGGTGACCGTCATGCCGGGGACGACGAACTGTCGCACCGGATCCGGGGCGACGCCGACGATCCCTGACGTTCGCATGCGCGTCGGGTCGGGAAGGGTGACGGCCTCGCCGTCGACGACGACCTCGCCGCCGTCGAGCTCGCGAGCACCGACGAGGAGGTCGGCGAGCTCGTCCTGACCGCTCCCGGCGACGCCGGCGACACCGAGGATCTCGCCCGGGTGGATCTCGAGGTCGAGGTCGCGCAGGCCCCAGTCGCCGTCCGGTCGGCGCACGCTCACGTCATTGAGCCGGACGACCGCGTGGGTCGGTGTGCGGACCCGCGTGGCGGTGCGCTGCAGGGTCTCGACCGGTTCGCCCACCATGGCGGTGACGAGCTCGGCGTCGGTCAGCTCGTGCGGAGAGGCGTTCATGAGAACCGTCCTGCCGCCCCGGAGCACGGTGACACGGTCGGCGATCTGCCTGACCTCGCGCAGCTTGTGCGTGATGATGATGACCGCCACGCCCTCCGCGGTGAGGCGGCGCACCATCGCGAACAGTCCGGACACCTCGTGCGGGGTGAGTACGCTCGTCGGCTCGTCGAGGATCAGCAGGCGAAGCCCGCCGAGGAGGACCTTCACGAGCTCGACCCTCTGCCACTCGCCGATCGAGAGGTGCGCGACCGTGCGGTGAGGATCCGTCGCGAGGCCGTATCGCTCCGACGTCTCGGCGATCACCTGGCGCAGCTGTCGCGGTCGGAGCACCCAGGGCGTGGACTCGAGGTGCAGGGCGACGTTCTCCCAGACGGAGAGCGCGGGAACCAGCCGCATGTCCTGGAACACCATGCCGATGCCGCTGCGGCGCGCGGCCGACGGGGAGTCGAAGCGTCGCGCCTCGCCGTCGCGGAGGATCTCGCCCGAGTCCGGTCGGTGGACGCCGTAGAGCGACTTGACCAGGGTGCTCTTGCCGGCGCCGTTCTCGCCGAGCAGCGCGTGCACCTCGCCGGGCATGACGGCGAACGAGATCCCGTCGTTGGCGCGGACCGGACCGAAGGTCTTGACGAGGTCGCGGACCTCGAGCGCGGGTGTGTCGTGCGGTTCTGCCCTGCTGTCGTTCGGAGCGGACACGCGTCCTCCGTAGGCGATGGCGAGCTCGATGGGGGTCTGTATACAACGCTGTATACGTTAGGAAGGGAGTGTTTCTGGGCGAGGCGGGGGAGGTTACGACCGTGTAAATGCTTCCGTGAGCACGGCGGCGGTCGAGAGCGACCGTGTCAAAGCCTCTGCGGCCGGTGGAGCGACCGCGAGCGTGGCTGAGGACGTGGCACGGACGCGCGAGATCCGGGTCTCGAGCGCCGACGC